>JBEGQI010000273.1:0-4189 GCA_041181065.1 Verrucomicrobiota bacterium
GCCCTCGAGCGTGAGTATGAAATTCTTCGTGGGAGCCGTCACGATTTGGGCGGGGTTGAGTCGTGTGCGTCGCCAGTCGCAGGTGCGCCGGGATTGGCTTCCTTGTATTTGCCGATCTTCATCTCACGGTAAAAAACATCCGTCACACCTTCGGGCGGTGCAGCCTCCGGCGATTCCACGTGCACCCTGCCCTCGTGCCGTTCGCGCGAAAACATCTGCGTCTCGCCTTGCGGCTGCGGAAGCGGCGTCTCCGCCAGCGGCTTGTGCGTGAACTTCCGCCAGAGCCCGCGCAATTGCTCGGGCACACCGATGATTCCCTTCGGCATGAACAGCGTCACGAACACGAATAGCGCGCCGAGGATGTATGGCCATTGCTCGGCGAACGCATGCGTGGACCAGCTCTTGAGTGCGTTCACGCCGACGGCGCCGAGGATCGGGCCGACAAGGCTGCCGCGTCCGCCGACGGCGCACCACACGACGGCTTCGAGCGATTTGTCCGGCGCCATCTCGCTGGGATTGATGATGCCAACCTGCGGGACGAACAGCGCGCCCCCGAGCGCCGCGATGATGCCGGCGATGACGAAGACGAAGAGCTTGAAATTAGCCGTGGCGTAACCGGAGAACAGCACGCGATTTTCGGAATCGCGGATGGCGCGTTGGATGAGGCCGAACTTCGTGGTCGTGAGCCAACGACAGAAAAGATACACGGCCAACAGCAGGATGCCGGAGCTGATGAACAGCGCCCGCTTCGTCGTGGGTGAATTCAGGTCGTGACCGAGGATGAATTTGAAATCCGTCAGGCCGTTGTTGCCGCCAAAAGTGAAGTCGTTGCGAAAGAACATCAGCGTGGCCGCGTAGGTCAACGCCTGGCTGAGGATGGAGAAATAGACGCCCTTGATGCGCGAGCGGAAGGCGAGATAGCCGAAGACGAGGGCCACGAGTGCGGGCACCCACATCACGGCGAACGCCGCAAAGCCGAAGTGCTTGAATGGAATCCAGTGCGGTGGTAAGCCGCCGGTTTCAGGGAAGCGTTTCGGGAATTCGAGGAACACCATGAAGTCGGGGATGTCGGCGTGATACTGGCCGAGTTTGCCGATCATCAACATGAGGTGCATGCCGAGGCAGTAACCGCCCAGTGCGAAGAAGAGACATTGCCCGAGGCTGAGCAAGCCGGTGTAGCCCCACAGCAGATTCACGCCCATCGCGAGCACGGCGTAGCAGAGATATTTTCCGTAAACGCTCAGCGTGAACGTGCTGACATAGAACGCGCTGTCCGGCGGCACAAAGGCGTTCAGGCACGGCAACACGACGAGCACGATGAATGCGGCCACGAGGACGCAAATCAATTCGCGTTTGGAGGCGAGTGAGGGCTTCATCCTTCCAGGCTCCGGCTGCGGGTGACGAAGATTCCGGCGGGGCGCCATTGCAGGAAGAGGATGATGGCGGTCAACACGATGATCTTGCCGAGCACCGCCCCGACCCACGGCTGCAGGATCTGGTCGGTGACGCCCACGCCCAGCGAGGCCGATACTGTGCCGACCAGATTTCCGACGCCGCCGAGCACGACGATCATGAAGCAATCCACGATGTAACTCTGACCGAGGCTGGGGCCGACGTTGCCGATCTGCGAGAGACACGCACCCGCCATGCCGGCCAAACCAGAGCCAAACGCGAAGGTCATCATGTTCACGCGATCCGTCCGCACGCCGACGCAGGAGGCCATGGCGCGATTCTGCATCACGGCGCGGATTTGCAAACCAAGCGAGGTGCGCGTCAGTAACAACCATGTGCCGATGACGATGAACACCGCGAAGCCGATTACGAACAGACGATTGTAGGCGAACAACATGTCGTGCACGACGTAGCTGCCGCTCAACCAGCTGGGCGAACTGACTTGCACGTTCGCGGCGCCGAAGATGTGGCGGAAGATCTGTTGGAGCAGCAGGCTCACGCCCCACGTGGCGAGGAGCGACTCCAACGGACGCTTGTAGAGGAAGCGGATCACGCCGCGTTCCAGGGCCAGGCCGACCAGTCCCGCCACGATGAACGACGCCACGAGCGCCGCGATGAAATAGCAATTGAAGCCAGTGCCGCTCGCGCCAAACCAGCGGACGAAAAGGTTCTGCATCACGTAAGCCGTATAAGCACCGACCATCATGACTTCGCCGTGCGCCATGTTGATGACGCCCATCAACCCAAACGTGATGGCCAGACCGAGCGACGCGACAAGCAACACCGCCGCGAGGCTCAAGCCGCGGAAGGCCGTGCCGTAGAGGTTGCCCATGCGGATGTAGTAATCGATGTCGGCAATCGCCTGCCGCAAAGCCGCGATGGTTTCCGCGCCGAACTTGTCCGGTGCGTCTCTCGCCTCCTTCCGCATGTCTTGCAGGAAAGTCAGCGAGTTGATGGAGCGCATCTCGCCAAGCTTCGTGATGGCGGCGACGCGCACCTTGGGGTCGTCGCTGGCGGTCTGCGTCAACGCAATCGCTTCCGTCAGCGCTTTGCTCGCTTCCGCATCGGTTTCAATCTTCAGTCGCGCTTCAAAATACGGGAGGTAATCCGCGCTGCGATCTTGGCCGAGCTTGATGATGGCATCGCGGCGGATCTTGGGATTGGGGTCGCCAATCGTGAAAAGATCGAGCGTCGTCTTGATGGCCTTGCGCAACTTGGAACTCGTGTCCACCGGCGTGAGGTCCGATTGCACGAACAGCAACGGCTTCTGATCCGCGCCCAACAACGGCTGGCTGTCGAGCAGGCGAAGCCCCTTGGCTTTGCCATCGCTGTCGAGCGTTGCATCCAATAGGAAAGGAGTTTTAGTCCCACCCTCGCCTTCGAAAATGTAGAGGCTGCCAAGCCGCCATGCCGCGAGCCCCGGTTGGACCGAAGCGTCACTCGCGAGCGCGAGCTTCTTCAACAGCTCGACCTGCTCCTCGAGGTCTTCCGACATCACGGCGCAAACGAGCAGATCTTTCGGCGCTGCGTTCGTGGTCGCCGGCTCCGCGCGGAGCGGGTGGCTGGAAAGCAAACCGAGCACTGCGCACAAAAGCAGGCCCGGCAACTTGGCGAACAGATTGGATTTAACGGACGATTCGATTTCCATGCAGGCTATTGCGATTTGTTTATTGGGGCGGGCCGGCCCCCACGACCGACCCGCCCCTCACACAACCACCAACTGAGGAACAAACAACAAACGGTTACTTCTTCGTCAGGAACTTCTCGCTGAACGGTTCGCCCGCCACGCCGTTCATCGTCTTTATGATCTTGAACTGGCCGGTCGCCAGCGTCTCGCCGATGAAGGCGTTGTTCACGAGGTGATGATTCTCCTGCATCGTGACTTCGCCCGCCGGGCCCTTGAACTTCTGGCCGATGAGCGCGGTGCGAACCGGATCGACATCAAACGTGCCCGCCTTCTCGCAGGCCTGCTTCCAGAGATACACGCCGATGCGGGAGAGGTTCATCGGGCTGCAGGTCACGCGGCCCTTCGCATCCACGCCGGTGACTTTGTAGTCGGTGCCGGTGACTTTCGGGTCCTTCAACCACGCTTCGAAGTCCGCGACGAACTTCTTGTTCTCCGGGCTCTTGATGGACATGAAGTAGGTCCAGCAGCCGAGGTGGCCGACGAGGTCCTTCGCCGGGAGGCCGCGGAATTCGTCCTCGGAGATCGAGAACGAGACGACCGGGCAATTCTCGGAGGTCAGGCCCGCGTTGGCGAATTCCTTGAAGAACGGCACGTTCGTGTCGCCGTTCAAGGTGCTGATGACGCACGCGCTGCCGCCCGCCGCGAACTTCTTGATGGCCGCGACGATGGTCTGGTAATCGGTGTGACCGAACGGCGTGTAGATCTCGATGATGTCCTCATCCTTGATGCCTTTGAGCTTGAGGTATTCCTTGAGGATCTTGTTCGTCGTGCGCGGATAAACGTAGTCGGAACCGAGCAGATAGAACTTCTTCTTGCCTTCCTTGAGCATGTAATCCACAGCGGGAATCGCCTGCTGGTTCACGGCTTCGGCGGTGTAGAAGATATTCTTCGACAGCTCTTCGCCCTCATACTGCACCGGGTAGAACAGCAACCCGTTGTTGCGTTCGAACACGGGCAGCACCGACTTGCGGCTGACGGAGGTCCAGCAGCCGAAGACGACGGAGACCTTGTCCTTCACGAGCAACTGCTCCGCCTTTTCGGCGAAGAGCG
>JBEGQI010000274.1:0-4138 GCA_041181065.1 Verrucomicrobiota bacterium
TAAGCCGGGCGGGAATGTTGCCTTGACGAAGCGAGGCCAAACCGCCTTAGCTATGCGCCGCTGCCAGCCCCGGCAGCACAGGCGCCAGCTTAGCTCAGTGGTAGAGCAACGGTTTTGTAAACCGTCGGTCCTCGGTTCAAATCCGAGAGCTGGCTCCAATGTTTCTAATTTATCAGCCGTTTGCAACCAGGCTCGTTTGGGTGATCAATCTTCCCCACCCGTGAAGCGCCACTTTTCCCGGCGGGCTTGTTTGCGCTTTTCAGTTTCGCTCCGCCCACGTCCAAAAGGTTGATGCCATAGGCGGGCTTGGCCGAGAAATTCCAATTCGCCGCGAAGCTTAAGGAAATTGTTGAAGCGGTCGTGTGCCAGTGCGCCGGATTGCAACGCAGCTTGCACGGCGCAGTCTTTTTCCGTGCCGTGGCGGCATTCGCGGAAGCGGCACTTGAGGGCGAGCAGTTCGATGTCCGGGAATGCCTCGTGAATCCCTTCTCCGGCCATCCAGAGTTGGAACTCGCGCATGCCCGGCGTGTCGATCACGAGGCCATCGTTCGGCAGCACGATCAGTTCACGCCAAGTCGTTGTGTGGCGGCCTTTGCTGTCGCTTTCGCGGACTTCAGTGGTGGGTTGGATGGCATCACCGTAAAGCCGGTTGATGAGGGTGGACTTGCCAACGCCCGAGGTGCCGATAAACACGACTGCGGCACCGGGCTGGATGAATTCGAGCACCTGCTTCATCGCGCGGCGGGTCTTGGCGCTGACAGCCACGATGGGAGCACCACCGGCACATCGTTGAGCTTCGGCGATGTGTGCGTCCAAATCGTCGCAAAGGTCGGCCTTGTTCAAAACGACCACTGGTTTCGCACCGCCTTCAATGACCATGAGGAGAAATCGTTCAAGCAGGCGTGGGTTGAAGGTTTCGTCGAGCGCGAGGACGATGAAGGCGATGTCGATGTTCGTGACGAGCAGCTGTTCCTCGGTTTCGCGACCGGGAATTTTGCGTCCTAGTTTGGTGCGGCGCGGAAGCACGGCTTGGATGACAGCCTTTTTTTCGCCAGGCATCGTGGGTTTGAAGGCAACCCAGTCGCCGACTTTGGGTAGTTCGGCATCAGATTTGAGCCCGTGTAGGAGTTTCCCGGCGATCTGGGCGATCAATTCTCCCTCTTCGGCGAACAGCACATAATGATGTTTGTCCTGAACGGCCACACGCGCAGCGCGGAGTCCGCGCTCACGGTGCGGGGCGAACGTGGCGTCCCACCCGGAATTCCAACCGAGGCGGGTGAGCGAAAGATTCGAATCGGCCATTTGGGTCCGCAAGCAAACCAGTCGAAAGGGCAAATGGCAAGCAGCCCGAGGCGACCCTGCCAGCCAGCGGGATTCTGAAAACGTGCCCCGGCGTAACCCGGGTCAGCGCAGTAATCTCTGGCGGACTGATGGTGGAGATTAATCGTGCAACGGTTCCGAGCCGCCAGTAATTTTGCGGATATGGATTTATTGGCGTATTGGAACCTCCGCGAACGGCCGTTTGAGCCGACGTGGGATACGCGATTTTTCTTTCAGAGCCGGGACCATGACGAAGCCTTGAACCGGCTGACGTTTCTGGTCGGCGAGCGGACGATGCTGTTCGGCATGATGACGGGCGAAATCGGCTGCGGGAAGACATTGACGCGCGCAGTGTTCACCGAACGGCTGGACCCGCGGCGATTTTGCGTGGCGACGCAGGAAAACTCCGCGTTCACTTTCTCCGAACTGATCGGTTTGGTGCTCGAAGATCTGGATGGAAATCCCCCGGATTCCGGTCAAACCAAATTCGCGCGGGTCGAGCGGTTGAAGAAAGTGATCAATCGAGTGCATGCCGAGGGTCGGCACCTAGTGCTCATTTTTGACGAGGCCCAAGACATGACGGCAGCCACTTTGAATGAACTGAAGCTGCTGACAAACATGAATCGCGCCGGGCAGAGCTTTCTGACCATCGTCCTTGTGGGGCAGCCGGAATTGCGTCCGCTTGTCGCGGGTCTGCCGCCGATTGATCAACGCATCAGCCTGCGGTTTCATTTGAACGCCCTGGATCTGGAGGACTCTCGCAACTACATCCGCCATCGCCTGAAAGTGGCCGGGCATCCGACTGGTGAATTGTTCGAGCGCGAAGCCGTCGAGCGTGCATTTCAGATGACCCTTGGCGTGCCGCGCGAATTGAATCGCGTGGCGAAACTGGCGCTCGAGTTCGCGTGGGTGAAGGATTATCCGATGGTGACCTTGAAAGCAGTCGAAGCGGTCTTGCGCGATTTGCAACGCCATCAAAATTTGCCGAAAGCATGAGCCAGGAAGACGACAATTTTAGCATCACGGATCTGCGCCGGAAGCGCGATTCAGTGCAGGCCGCGCAGCAGTCTGCGCCAACGGGCGGGCAGGGCGGTTATGGCGGGTATAGCAGCGGTCATCCTCCCACGAATGTCGGTCCGGCAGCGCCATTGCCGCAGCGGCCCGTTACCCCTGTCCGGGCGGCGACCACCGAAGATGAAGAAGAAGCGTCGGATTTTCACGTGGACAAGTGGCGTGTGCTGGCGGCGCTGCAACGGAAGTGGACTTGGATTCTTGGTGCGGCCGTGGTTTTAGGGCTTTTGGGATTCATCGGCGGCTACGTGAAGGGACGTTACTCTGTCGCGGTGAAGTTCATCCGCCTTTCGGATGCGGGCTCAGGCAAGAATGGGGCGCTGTCAGCCGAAGCCGCCGTAAGCCTGCTGAGTTCCTGGGATGTGGCGCGGTTGGTCGAGGCGAAGTCGCCGGTGGCGGTTTCCGCGGCGGACATCATGGCTTACTTGACGGTGGATGGCGGGCAAAAGACTGAGATTGTGACGGCGACCTTGCTGGGTAAACAGACAAACGATCTGGTGACCATCGCCAGCGTTTATGCCGAGCAAGCCGTGGATTATACGCGGCAATTTCAACTTGTTGAATCCAAGAAGGACAACCAGTTCTATGCTGAGAAGGCCGCAAAACTGGAGGAGGAAATCAGGCATGCCGAGGCGGAGCTGGAACAGTTCCGGAAAGAAAACAATGTGGTGGACCCGCGGGCCGAATCCGAGGCGAGTTTGAAGCAACTGACTGACCTGATTTCGCAAATCAAGAAGAAGGAGTGGGAAAAGGAGATCTCCGGGATCAAAGTCGGGGTCCTGCAAACGCAACTGGCCAAGCAGAGCCCGCTCGCCGAGCGACTGGCTTCCCTTGAAGTCAAACTCGCAAGCGAACTTGCCACGAAGACGCAGCAACATCCTGAAGTGATTGCGCTGCGGGCCGAGATTGACCGGCTCAAGCAGGAGATTTCCCATGCAGGAACTAATTTTGTGGCAAGCGGCAACTTCGCGAGCGGACAATTTGCCAATTCATTGCAATCGGAACTTGTGAATCTCACGGCCAGTCTGAGCACGCTTGACAAGGAGATCGAATCGCTCAAGCACGAGCGCGAAGCGGTGGAGCAGACGGTGAAGAAGCTTCCGGAGATGGTCTGGAAATACGGGATACTCCGCGCGGATTTGAGCGCGTTGGAGGAGGAGCGGCTCCGCACCGGCACCGCGCTTCGCGCGGCGGTCTTGCAGGAGAAGAATTCCGAGGGTTACTTCCGCCTGATGCGACCAGTCTCGTTGCTGGATGTGGATAAGCGGCCTCGCATGAAGAAGGCCACATCCTTCGGCTCCAAGGGTGCAGCGGCCGGATTCTTTCTCGCGGCGCTGCTGGTGTTGTTGCTTGAATACAAAGAGCGCACCATCAAGACGGCCAGTGAAGTCGAACATGTGACCGGGCTGCGGGTGCTGGGAGCGTTGGGCGACTTGGACAAGATGACCAAGGAAGAACAAGAGCGTTGGGCGTTCCGCACCTGGACGATCATCGCCGGGCAACTGAGCGTTTCGCCAAGCCACGGCATGGTTTGTGGCATCGTCTCTTCGCAGCACGGCGAAGGCCGGTCCACGTGGATTCGGCTGTTGGGCGACGCGGCCAGCCGGCGCGGCCTCCGAGTGCTGACAGTGGCGACGAAGCCATCCGGAAAGGACGAGTCGGCCACGGAGGCGGAAACCGCCGCCCAGGAAAAATCATTCACCGACGCGGTGGCCGAAGCGATGGATGAAGCCGACGGCATGACGCC
>JBEGQI010000275.1:0-2519 GCA_041181065.1 Verrucomicrobiota bacterium
GGCCGGCCTGACCAAGACCGGCGCGGGCAAGCTGACGTTGTCCGGCACGAACACCTACACCGGCAAGACTCTGGTGCAAGGCGGCGTGCTTTCGCTGGGCTCCACCAGAGCGCTGATTGGCGGTCCGGTGGATGTAACCAACGGTGCGGTGATGGATCTGAATTATTCCGGCCAGATCCAAGTGGCCAGCCTGACCTTAAACGGCGTGGATCAACCGGCTGGCTCTTATGGCGCGACAGGTTCGGGCGCGACCTTTACCAACAACATCTATTTCACCGGCACGGGTCGGCTGAATGTCGCTCCCGCAGTTTTGACTTGGGATAATGGCGCCGGCACTCGTAATTGGAACAGCACGGACCTCAACTGGTCCGGTTACTCTTGGAATAATATTTTTCTGCCCGATGCAATCTTCGGTTCCGTCGGTGTGGGCACGGTGACGCTCACGGAAACCATCACGGCGAAATCCATGACGTTCAGCCCGGCGGGTTACACGCTCACCGGCGGCTCGCTGGTGTTGACCGGTCCGCAGGCGATCACCAACAATGCCAATGCTACCATCAATTCGCCGTTGAATACGAGCGGACTGAACAAGTATGGCGCGGGCACGCTGACTTTGGGCGGAGACACGGTTTACCTCGGTGCGTTGTCGGTGAAGGCTGGCACGGTCAGTATGACCAGCCCGCTCTTGGACGGCTGCACCACGGTGAGCATCGCGGCGGGCGCGAAGATGGATTTGAATTTCATCGGCACCAACGCGGTATTCGCGCTGTCCATCAACGGCAGCAGTCTTCCAATCGGCACCTACAACGCGCAGCATCCCGTTTACGGTTCCAATTTCACCGGCGCCGGTTCGCTGCGAATTTTCCCGCTGACCTACCAGTTGGCGGGCGGCAATGAATCCTGGCCCGATTACATCCGCGCTGAAATTGTGACCTACATGAATGAGGCCGTGGCGTCATACAATGCCTATGGCTACTTCGCGATGCAGGCGACCGCCAACTACAGTTCGGGTGTGCCTACTTCGCAAGCGAGTTACGGCGGCTGGATTGATTTTGGCGGCTATCGGGCCACGTCCGTGGCGATTCACGAACTCTCGCACTGTCTGGGAACGGGGACGTATTGGGCTTGGCAATACAATCAATCTGGCGGCCTATGGACCGGCGCCCACGCGAACCAGCGCATTCAATTTTTTGACGGTCCCGGCGGGGCGATCGGCTGCGACGGCGCGCACTTCTGGCCCTATGGCGAGAACTACGCCAACGAGGACACTCCGGTTGGGCGCTATCGTCACCACAAACTCGTCGCCGCGATGCGCTGGGACATGGGGCTGGTGGGCGACTCCAACGGTGACGGCGTGCCCGACGATTGGGACTTGTTCTGGTTCGGAACGCTTACGCCTCCCATCTCAGCATCCAACAACTTGGCGGCATATTTGGCAGACGTCTCGCCCCTGCCGACGGTGTCATTGGTGCAAACCAATCTCGCCTTCAGTGTCAGCGGCACGAACTTGACGCTCTCTTGGCCTGCCGACCACACCGGCTGGACGTTGCTGAAGCAGACGAATCGTTTGAATC
This sequence comes from Verrucomicrobiota bacterium, assembly GCA_041181065.1. Taxonomy (GTDB): domain Bacteria; phylum Verrucomicrobiota; class Verrucomicrobiia; order Limisphaerales; family DSYF01; genus DSYF01. The sequence goes on from JBEGQI010000275.1 coordinate 1,575, forward strand.
TCGGCCTCAGCGCCAACACGAACGATTGGATGCGTCTGCCCGGCAGCTCGGCGACCAACAGCGTGGTGATTCCAATTTTGCCCGGCATGCCCGGAGGTTATTTCCGGCTCGTTTATCCATGAACAGCGACGCAATGAACTAGTCATGAACAACTCAATCCCAACCAAATTTTCGCGAGGTGATTCTCGCAAGGCGTTCACCCTGATCGAGCTGTTGGTAGTGATAGCCATCATCGCGATTTTGGCAGCCATGCTGTTACCGGCGTTGGCCACGGCCAAGGAGAAGGCCAAGCGCATTGCCTGCGTGAACGCATTGAAGCAGCTCGGTTTGGCCCTGCATATGTATGGGAGCGACAATCAGGAGTGGCTGCCAACGGGCGTCCGCGACGATGGCATGGAACATACGATTTGGATTGGTTCTTCTACCTACAACTCTATCAAGCAATACAGCGCCACGAACATGACCACGTGTCCCAACTTGGCGGCCAGCTTCCAGTATCAATCAGGCGCCGGTTACGTGATCGGTTACACCTATCTGGCTGGCCACTCGACGCCGTGGGCGGTGGCTGGTCTGCCACTATGGACATCCCCCAAAAAGCTCATCGATAATCCAACACTCATCATGGCCTGCGACCTCAACGAATATTCCCCGCAAGACCTCTGGGTCGTTGCTGCTCACACCAAGACCGGTGGCAAGCCGTTGACTGGCGTCAAGGTTCCCACCACGCCTGCTCAGGTCGGTGCGCAAGGGGGGAACCAGCTGTTGTTGGACGGCTCGGTCCATTGGCGGAACTTGAGGGCGATGACCAACTACCCAGCCATCCCAGGAAGCGCCGCTTACATGGGCGTCTGGTAAAGTTTTGGGTTGGTGGAATTTTCACTTTGATTCGGCCTACCATGAAGTGCAGCGTAAAAAAACCTTTTGCTTTCACTGCGTTGCTCGCCG
>JBEGQI010000276.1:0-2864 GCA_041181065.1 Verrucomicrobiota bacterium
ACCTCAAAGGCAGGGTTGAAGGCGTTCGTGCCGCTCGTGTCATACACCTGAAACGTCGAGCCCCGATAATTGGCGTTCGCGAACGAGACCGTCGCACCCCACGGAAAGCGCTCGCTCCCGGCGCCAGCACGCGCCGCCTTCTCCCACTCGACCTCCGTTGGCAGCCGATAACCATTGGCCGACCAGCGCACGCATCCGTTGCTCAGCGCGAGTTCGCCGGTGCGATAGATATTCGTTTGCACAGCGCTCGTGAAATAGACCGGAGCCCGCCCCTCCTTCTCCGACCGCGCATTGCACCACTTCACCGCATCGAACCAACTCAGCGAGTGGATCGGATGCAACGCGCCCTTGCCCTCGCCCAGATTGCTGAACGTATAACCATGCCCCGTCGCCCAGAGATAAACCTCATCCCAGGTGCTGCGCGTCATCTCGAAGCGGTCCATGAAGAAGGCACTGACGAACACCCTATTCGTTGGGCGTTCATCGGTGAATCCTTCGCCAAAATTATCGCCTCGCCAATATGGCCCGGCGGGCACCAATACCATGTTCACGTTCGGAACAATGACACCGCGATAAAACCCGGCCGGGGCATTCGTGGCCTTGGCGTCCGCCACGGGCACGGTCGAACTGAGGGTGCAGTTGGTGAGATGAAACCAAGTTGCGCCGGAAAGGTTCGTCGTCCATTGCACTTGCACAGCCGTCCCGGATGGCCCGCTGACTGAGATGGTCGGTGCACCCTGAACACTAAGGCTCAACTGCACCTGCGCCTCGGAAGCCAACGAAATCAAAGCCAGCAAAGCCACCAGCCCGCGCGCAAAAAGCGATGCGTTACTACGACAGTGGATGGGAGATTTCAGACTTAGGACCATTCAGCGCCACAATCCTGACGCGCCCTCACGTCATGGTCAAATGCCGTTTGGTTCTGCGCCATCCGGATTTTCCGAAATCATTCCCGCCTCGACACCTGCTGCTCCTCCATCAAAACTCCCGCATGAGTTGGTTCTACCGGCGGCTGGTTCGCCCCGTCTTTTTTCAGCAAGACCCAGAAGAAGTTCATCAAAAGACCATGCGCTGGCTTGGAAAAGTCAGCCGCAGTTCCGTCGCGTCTGGACTGGTAGAATCCATTTGCGGCACACCTTCGCTGCCGGTGGAACTCTTCGACCTGCACTTCCCCAATCCCGTCGGGCTCGCCGCGGGCATGGATAAATCTGCCGAGTGTGTCCCCGCCTGGAAGTCACTGGGCTTTGGTCATGCCGAACTCGGCGCCGTCACGTGGCACGGCCAACCCGGCAATGACAAACCGCGCATCTTCCGTTCGCCGCCCACGCAAGCCGTCATCAATCGCATGGGCTTCAACAACCCCGGCGCGAAAGTGGTGGCCGAAGAGCTCGCCCATTGGCGCACCATCGGTCGCTGGCCCGCCCATCCCGTCGGCATCAATCTCGGCAAATCCAAGATCACCCCGCTCGAACAGGCGCCCGATGACTACGCGAACTCCTTTCGCGTCCTCTGGCCGCACGCCGACTTCTTCGTCGTCAACGTCAGTTCCCCGAACACACCGAACTTGCGCAAGCTGCAGGACAAGTCTGCTCTCGACGCCATTCTCGCCGCGATGCAGCAGGTGAACTCCACGGAGGCGAAACAGAACCAGCCGAAACCCATTCTCGTCAAAGTCGCGCCCGACCTCACGTTCGACGCGCTGGATGAAATCCTCGAACTCGCCCAGCAACGCAACCTTGCCGGCCTCGTGGCCACGAACACCACCATCTTGCGCCCGCCCTCCGACAATCCGCTCGTGCAGAAAGTTTACACCGAGACCGGCGGACTCAGCGGCAGGCCCGTGCGCGAACGCAGCACGGAAGTCATCCGCCATCTTCACAAACAGTCGCGTGGCAAGGTTCCGCTCATCGGTGTCGGCGGCATTTTCTCCGTTGAAGATGCCTGGGAGAAAATCACCGCCGGCGCGAGCCTCATCCAACTTTACACCGGCTTCATTTACGAAGGCCCCACGCTGCCCAAACGCATCGTCAAAGGACTTGCCGAGAAGTTACGCGAACGCGGCATGAAACAGATTTCGGAAGCGGTGGGTAGTGGGAACAAGTAGGGCAGGCTTTCCAGCCTGCCGGTTCACCGGACTTTCCAGTCCGGTATTCAAAACGGCTGACTGAGAGTCGCCGCACTGGCAGACAAGAATGTCTGCCCTGGATCCGATTCACAGCTTCGTCCCGCCCAACTTCAACAACCGCTCCGCCTGTGCCGCCGTCACCGGCGACACCGAGAGTCGCGACTGCTTGACGAACACCATCTCCTTGAGCGCAGCGTCGGCTTTCAGCTCCACCAGCGTCACCGGTTTGGCCAGCGCCTTGATCGGCTTCAAATCCACGCACGACCAATCACCTTCCCCTGCCGTCGCGTCGGGATAGGCTTCCTTGATCACTTGCGCCACGCCGACTACTTCCTTCCCCTCGTTGCTGTGATAGAAGAACACCGCATCACCCTTCTTCATCGCGCGCAAGTTGAGCCGCGCCGCGAAATTGCGAACGCCCGTCCACGCCGTCTTGCCATCCTTCACGAACGTCGCCCACGCGTAGGCGTCCGGTTCCGATTTCACGAGCCAATAATTCATGCGCGCGATGATGTCGCCCGAACCACCCCCCGTCACGCACGTTCTGCTTCTCGCGCTGCGCCAAATCACCCACCCACAGCTTCGGACACCAGCAATACGTCGCGAACAACCGCTCGGAAGCCTGCTCCCAAACCGGAGTGCACATTCGACGTCTGACAAAGCCATACTCTGAAATCACAGTGCCATTCCGATATCTCTAAATGCCATACTTCGAATTCGAAGTGCCATCCCTACGGCA
>JBEGQI010000277.1:0-5843 GCA_041181065.1 Verrucomicrobiota bacterium
CCCACCCTCATCCTTTCGCGCGAGGATATTCCGGCACCGCCGACCAATCGCCCTCCGCCGCAGGCATTCAACCCACGACCGGAAGATACGAACGCTCCCACTCCGCCACCTAATCTGGACGGCCCGGCAAATCCCCCCCCCCCGACCAACGGCCCGCCCCCGGAACAACGTGGTGATCGCCGGCGCGGGCGCGATGGGCGGATGCCTTTCGGTCGCCCGTTCTGGATGAGCGAAGAGGAATACAAGGCGGCCATTGAGAAGAAGGGTGTGCACAGCTTTGTGATGCTTCTTTCCACCCGCCCGCTCGAAAGCGCAACAAGCTACGACCTTTGGTTGCGCGCAGTGATCAGCCTGTTCGCCGGCATCGCGGTCGTTGGATTCGGCGTGGCATGGCGCAACCTCGCACGCACCGCTGACCTCGAAGTCCGCCTCGTCCGTGCCTCGGAACAGAACACCCGCCTCAAGGAAATGAACCTCGCCGCCGCCGGTCTCGCGCACGAAACCCGCAACCCGCTCAACATCATCCGCGGCCTCGCCCAGATCATTTCACGCCATCCAGAAGCCGCGACGGAGATTCGCGACAAATCGCGCAGCATCCTCGATGAAGCCGACCGCGTCACGGCTCAGCTGAATGAGTTCATCAATTACTCCCGCCCGCGCGAAGTCCGGCGCACGGCGGTCAAACTCAGTGCCACCATCAGCGAACTGGCCCGCGCGTTGAGCACCGACCTCGAAGACAAGGCGATCAAGTTCCAGACACCGGCGGACCTGCCGATCATCGAAGCCGACGAACAACTCCTGCGCCAGTTGTTGTTCAACCTCATATTGAATGCGATCCAAGCGGGCGAACGCGGCGGTGAAATCAAAGTCGTTGCCGAAAAGGTCACCGCCACCGAAATCCAACTCGACATTCGCGACAACGGCCCCGGCGTTCCCGCCGACCAGCGATCGGAGATCTTCAAGCCTTACGTCACCAATCATCCTGACGGCACCGGGCTCGGGCTAGCCGTCGTGCAACAAATCGCCACCGCGCACGGCTGGGACATCCGCTGCCTCGCCAACGAACCCAAGGGCGCCATCTTCCGCCTGACGCACGTGCGCACGGCGGGCTAATCTTTTCGTGTGTTTAGTGTGCTTCGCGGTTAATACATCAGCATGCCCTCCGGCAACACAACGCAGCTGACCAAACGCCCGCGCATCCTCGTGGTGGATGATGACCCCGGGCAACGCAGCCTGCTGGAATCGTTTCTCAAGAGCCAGAGCTTCGACACCAAGGTCGTCGCGTCCGGCGAACAGGCGCTCGCTGCGCTGCGCGCCGAACCGTTCGCCATGATGATCTCCGATGTGCGGATGCCGGGCATCTCGGGCTTGGAAACGTTGCGGCAGGCGCGCAAGGAATTCGCTCGTCTGCCCGTGTTGCTCGTCACCGCGTTTGCTGACATCCGCGACGCCGTGGACGCCATGCGTGATGGCGCCTTAAATTATCTCAGCAAACCCATCGACCTCGATGAGTTGCTCCAACACGTCCAACACGCCACCGGCCTCGCGAAGGAAAAATCCGTCCGCGTGGACAAGGACCGCGAGCTGCCCACGCAAGTCGTGGCGCGCAGCCCGCAGATGCTCGCGCTTTTCCGCGACGCCGCGCTCATCGCCGGTTCCGAAAGCCGCGTGCTCATCACCGGCGAAAGCGGCGTCGGCAAGGAAGTGCTCGTGGACGTCATCCACGCCTGGAGCCCGCGCGCGAAAGGCCCGTTGGTGAAGGTCAATTGCGCCGCAATCCCGGAGACGTTGCTGGAAGCGGAGTTGTTCGGCCACGAAAAAGGCTCGTTCACCGGCGCCACCCAGCAGCGCATCGGACGTTTCGAGCAAGCCAATGGCGGCACCATCTTCCTCGACGAAATCGGCGAGATGTCACCCAAGCTGCAAGCCAAGCTGCTGCGCGTGACGCAGGATGGAACCTTCCAGCGCGTCGGCTCCAACGCCGAGATCCAGACCAACACGCGCATCCTCGCCTCCACCAATCGACACCTCGAAGAAGAAGTGAAGCAAGGCCGCTTCCGCGAGGATTTGTTCTACCGCCTCAACGTCGTCGAGTTCTGCATCCCGCCGTTGCGCGAACGGCCCGAGGATATTCTCCCGCTCGCCGAACGGTTCATGCACGAGTTCTCGCACGGCACCGCCCGGCTCTCACCGTCGGTCGTCGAATCCATCACGCGCTACAACTGGCCCGGCAACGTCCGCGAACTGCGCAATGCGATGGAGCGCGCCTCCCTGCTCAGCCGCGGCGGCATGGTGCTGCCCGACCATTTGCCCTCGCGCGTCCACGGGACAATCGAACGCGCCGTGGTGAACGTGGAGCCCGCCGAGGCGCGCCGCCTGGAAGAGATTGAACACGAGGCGATGGTTGCCGCGTTGAAAGCGAACAACTTCAACCGAACCGAAGCCGCGAAGGCCCTCGGCATCAGCCGCCGCACGCTGGTTTACAAACTCCAACGCCTTCGCGACCTCGGCTTCGAGGTGGACGCGCCTTGAAAGTCCGGGCGACCCGCCCGCGCGCCTCACTGCTTCAGGAACTCCACCTTCGCGCTCAGCTCGGGCGTAAGAAATTTGTCCGGATTCTGGATCTGCACCTTGATCTGCAAGGTGCCCTTCGCGCGGTTCGCCTCGGGCGCGATCTCCGCCACGACGCCGTCGTAGTTTTTGTCAGGATACGCCTCGGGGCTGACGCGGCACTTTTGGTTGAGCGACACTTTCGCGAGGTCGGCTTCGTTCATGTCGATCTCGACCTGCAAATCCTTCGGGTCGGCCACGGCGATGAGCGCGGTGCTCGGGCCACGTGTGCCGCCGAAGCTTTGCGGCGTCACCAGTTCGTTCGGATCCACGAGCTTTTCCAACACCACGCCGTTGATGGGCGAGCGAATGGTGCACCAGCCGACGTAAGTCTTCGCCACGTCGCGCGCGCCTTCCGCTGCAACGACACTGGCCTTCGCCGAATCGAGCTGGATGCGCGCGTTGTCGAGCGACTGTTTGGACTCGATGTCCGTGAGCGCAAGTTTGCTGACGCGTTCGAGGTCCAGTTCCGCTTTGGCAACCGCAGCCTTCGCAGTGGCGAACTGCCCTTCCGCCTCCTGCAAACGGGCCTTGAATTCCGTGTCATCCAGCAGCACCACGACCTGACCGTTCGTGACGGTGTCGCCCTTCTTCACGCCGATCCAATTCACCACGCCCATGAAGCGCGGGCTAATCTCGATGCGCTCGCGGTTCACGATGTAACCGCTCACGACGAGCACAGCATCCGAACTGGAAGCCTTCGCCGGGGCGGGCGCGTTGCTGATGGAAGTTGTGACGGCTGCTCCGGCTGCGGGCGCGCTGCCTAACTTCAATTCGCCGCGCTCGACCGATTTTCCCGCGCCGGCCTTGTAACGTTCACCATCCTTCGCCCACGGTTTCCAAACCAGCAAGGCCGCGATGATCACGACCGCGACGACTACGAAGATGAGCGTCATCGTGCCGGACGAACGCTGCTTGGCGCTAGGGTCCATGGCGAGTTGGGCGAGCTGCGATTTCGAATCGTTGTTCATATTGATTTCAGGGCGGCGATGACCGGGAGCCGCGAGGCGCGGATGGCCGGCAACAGCGTGCCGATGATGCCGACGATCACGGCGAAAACCAATCCCTTCGCGACCAGCGCCGGGGTGACGGTGAATTGAAACACAATTTCGCTGAACGTCTCGAAGCCCATCGTGGCCGTCGTGTAACCGTTCCAGTGATACGCCAGCGCGCAGCCGAGCACGCCGCCGAAGAATGCCAGCATCCCGCCTTCGAGCAACAACGCCAGCACCACCGAACGCCGCCGGAACCCGAGCACACGCAACGTCCCGATCTCACGCGTGCGCGCGCCGACGGCGGCATACATCGTGTTCATCGCGGCGAACACGGCGCCCACCGACATCATGACGGCGAGGAATCCGCCCAGCCATTTGATAGGCGCGGCAGTCATCGTCTGCTTGCGGTAATATTCCACTTCGCTCTCCGCCTTGAGCTTGAAGCGCCGGTCGCCTTCGATGCGCGCGACGAGATTCGACATCGCCTGCGCATCCGGCACGCGCGCGAGAAAGCTGGAATACATGTCGCGCTCAAACACGGAGCGGCATTCATCGGCATCCATCCAACATTCGGAGTCGAACGCGCTGCCGCCGCCTTCGAGCCAGCCAACGACGGTGAACGTCGCGTTGCCCGAGCGGAACGACTGGCCGATGTCGAAGTTGGCAAAACGCTTGGCCAGCTTGGCGGAAACCACAACCTCACGTTTACCGGGAACGAACCAACGTCCCTCCGTCAGCTTGACCTGTGGGCGGAGTTCCATGCCGCGAGCGGTCACACCGCGGAGCAGGACGTTCGCTTCGCCGCCGTTGTTGCGACGCGGCAAATTGATGAGCACCAACACATCGGCGGAGATGACCGCCTCGCCCTGTTCGTTGCGGGCGATCTCCTCGAAGTAACGGATCTGTTGGAGATTCTCACGCGAGATGAGGCTGGCGGATTCCGCCGTGGAGCCTTTGCGGACGATCATGACGTTCCGCGGGTCGCCGGTGTTGCCGCTGCTCTTCTCGATACCGGCGGCCAGTGATTGCAACAGCACGAAGACGAAAACCACGAGCGCGATGCCCAGCACCGTCGCAACGGTCGAGCGCCAGCGCACGAGCGCGTTCCGGAAGCTGTATTTGATGGGCAGCGCCATGGCTTAGTCCAAAGTTTTCAATCCCTGCACCACGCTGGTGCGAGCAACGGCCAGCATCGGCGCCAACGCCGCCAGCACGCCGAGCGCCGCCGCCACAGCAAACGCAAAGCCGAGCATGCGCGGCGTCACCTCGAACAAGATGAACATGCCGTTGGTCAGCTTCTGGATGTCGAGGTTGTGGAACAGGAACCACGCGCCGCCCGCACCGATCAACGCCCCGCTCATCGCGAGGCCAAAACTTTCTGCGAGGATAAACGCGAACAATTCGCGGCGGCGGAAACCCAGCGCCTTCAGGATGGCCAGTTCGCGGAAGCGCTCACGAATCGCCATGCTCATGGTGCTCACCGTGACGAGCAGCAACGCGAACACGACGACCACGCTGATGCCGCTGATGAGCGTCTTGATGTTCGCCCACATCGAGACGAAGCCGAGGACGAAGGCCCGCTCCGATTCCGCGCGCACCTCGGCGCTGGAGTTGGCGAACGCCTTGTTGATGCGGTCCGTCACGAACGGCGCCTGTTCAATCGAAGCCGCCTTCACCCACCACGTCCCGACGGTGCCGGGATTGCCGAGCGATTCGTCGAGGTAACTCTGGTGGAACATCACGTTGCGATCGTCCGCCGTGCCCTGATAGATGCCGACGATCTTGAGGTCGAGGTCGCAGGGATAGAGCTGCCCGCTGAACTTCATTCGCTCGCCAATCTTCAGACCGAAGCGGTCCGCCGTCATCTTGCCCACGATGCACGCGGTGCGGTCGGCGACCCAGGCTTCGTATTGTTCACGCGGAATCTTGGCGTCGCTGATGAGCGGGCCGCAGCGTTTCGGGTCCACGGCGAACTGCGCAAAGCTCGTGAACTTCTCGTCGCCCTTGTAGAGCCCGCCATAGAACGTGAACGGCGACACAGCAGCGATGCCCTCGACGCGATCGAGCACCTGCAACTGCCGCGCTGGCAGAGGTTGCGCGAGCGAGACCTTGTTGCGCACGATGATGCGCAGGCTTGAGCCTTCGTCGTTGATAGGGTTCATCAGCTCGCGCAATGCCACCTGCAACGTCACGAGCAAGAACAAGCTCATCGCCACGCTCAGCACGGACAGCGTGGCG
>JBEGQI010000278.1:0-6130 GCA_041181065.1 Verrucomicrobiota bacterium
CGATAATTTCATGTCTGCTGAAGAGGCGAAGGCCTACGGCTTGGTGGATCAGGTTGTGGCTTCGCGCAAAGAGATTCCTGGAATCACCGACAAGAGTTCGGTAGTCGCCTGATTTCATGGCCCGCCCCACCAACGTTACGATGTGCAGCTTCTGTGGGAAGTCCCACTCAGAAGTGAAGAAGCTCATTTCCGGGCCCGGCGTTTACATCTGCGACAACTGCATCATCCTTTGCAAAAACGTCCTCGATACCGAGGCCGCCGCGAAGGAGCGCGCGAAGCACAAGCCCATCGGCAAAGTGCCGCGGCCGTCGGAGATTCGCCGCGAGCTGGACAAGCATTGCATCGGGCAGGACCACGCGAAGAAGACGCTCTCGGTCGCCGTTCACAATCATTACAAGCGGCTCCAAAACAAGGAACGCATCGCTGCGGGCGACGAAGAAACGTTGAACGCCCCGCACGCAGAGGTTGAACTTGAGAAGAGCAACATCCTGATGATCGGGCCAACCGGCTCGGGCAAGACGTTGCTCGCGCGCACGCTCGCAAAGATTCTCGATGTGCCCTTCGCCATCGCCGATGCCACGGTGCTCACTGAGGCTGGTTACGTTGGTGAAGACGTGGAGAACATCATCCTCCGCCTGCTCCAGAACTGCGATTACGACGTGAAGCGCGCCCAGCGCGGCATCGTTTACATCGACGAAATCGACAAGATCACGCGCAAGCAGGACGGCCCCAGCATCACGCGCGACGTCTCCGGCGAAGGTGTGCAACAGGCTTTGCTGAAAATCCTCGAAGGCACGATTTGCGCCGTTCCGCCGCAAGGTGGTCGCAAGCATCCGCAACAGGAATACATCCGCGTGGACACCACCGACATCCTGTTCATCTGCGGTGGCGCGTTCGTCGGCTTGGAGAAAGTCATCCAGCGGCGCCTCGGTCGTCACGTGATGGGCTTTGCCGGTGCGGAAGAACAACGCAAGGCTTCCAGCATCCAGCGCGACGAAATCCTCAAGCACGTTGAGCCGGAAGATTTGCTCGGCTTCGGTTTCATTCCTGAATTCATCGGCCGTTTGCCGATGGTGACGACGCTCGCTGAGTTGACAGAAGAGCAGTTGGTGCAAGTCATGACCGAGCCGAAGAACGCGCTCACGAAGCAATACACCAAGCTGCTCTCGATGGAAGGCGCGGAACTGGAGTTCACGCCGGACGCCTTGCACGACTTGGCGGCTCAGGCGCTCAAGAAGGGCACCGGCGCCCGCGCGCTCCGCAGCCTGCTCGAAAAGCTGATGCTCGACACGATGTATGACCTCCCCGGCACCGACGACGTGGCGAAGATCACGATCACCGGCCCCGTCGCGCGCGGTGAATCCAAGCCGCTCATCCAGCAGCGCGAGAAGCAGGCGGCAGCGTAGTTGGTTTACTGAGTGGCTCCGACAACCGGCTTGGCTTCAACGCGACCCAAGGTCAGCCTGAAAAGCCCGGCCGGAATCACCGCGGTAAGCACACTGAAGAATAGAAGCATCTTCGCCTGTCCGCCGGCAAACACCCGAATCGGCGTCATCGCTGCCGGCTCCACCACTTCATCCACCAGCAGCGCAGACAAATCCGCGTGGCTGATCGTATCCGGGTTTCCCTTCATCTTGGCTGAGGAAACAAGTCGGTCACGAAACGCTTTATAGGCATCGTCAAGATTCCTGCGCTTCAACTCCGAGCTCAGCTTCCGTTCGACCGTCAGCCGCCACGACCAATTGAGCGACTGGTGCATAAGCCAATTGGGCAAACCACTTTTGAACTCAGGCCGTCGCGTTACAACCTCATGTTCGATTTCCAACACGATGTTGCTTGCGGCGGCGCTCTGAAGGGTGTCGAGCTCTTCAAGGAACAAGGGAGCATTCACCTCGATAGCCCCATCATGGAATGCGGTTACCACGGCAGTGAGGTTGGACTTGGCGTGACTCTCGGCGTTCGTGTTCTGCAACCACGTCTGTGCAATCATAACGCCATCCGCCATCGCTCCACCAACCTCCGGAAAAACCTTCGTGGCGATCTGACTGTGCTTGAAGACGAATTCGCTGCCTCGGATGACACCAACAAAGAAACCCGCCGAACCAAGCAAGCTCGAGCAGGCCACAGGCACCAAAACATACAACGGCCAGCGCACCCAGCGCTCGAAGCGCCAAGCCGACCGATACCATCCACATTTGCGGAACAGCACAAGTGATATGATGCCGAAGAACAGTCCGATCAATCCGCTCAGCACCGCCCACTTGATTGCGATGAAGAGGAACTGGTGCGCCTGGGAATCGGCGCCCTCCTTCAGGATTTGCTTCAGCATTTCCACGGTGGAGTTCATGCGCAGAGGCTAGCCGCACGCTTTCTGCGTGTCCATCCGCACGATTCGTGGTTCAATCCGCGCGATGACAAAACCTGTCAAAACGCAATCGCCCATCCGCGTGGGCATGATTTCGCTCGGCTGCGCCAAGAACCTCGTGGACGCCGAGATCATGCTCGGCTCGCTGTTGAAGGACGGCGTCGAGATCACGAATGACGCCGCACAGGCGGATTGCGTCATCGTGAACACCTGCTCGTTCATCGACTCGGCGCAGGAGGAGAGCGTGGACACGATCCTCGAATCCGCCCAGGTGCGCGAGGCGCAGAATCGAGGGCAGGGCCTCATCGTTTCTGGCTGCCTCTCCCAACGTTTCCGCGACGAACTGCCCAAGCTGTTTCCCGAGGTGGACGCGTTCATGGGCATCGATCAAGTAGCGCAAGTCGGCGACATCGTGAAGACCGCGCTCGCCCGGCGCGCGGAGAAGGTCGCCGATCCCAGCAAGGCGGTTCGCGCCAAGAAATCAAAGGTCGTGGCGAAATTGGCGGAGTTGGACAAAGGCCACGCTGCCGATGAGCACGAAAAGCAGAACGCCCTGCGCGGCACGGATAAGTTCGGCAAGACGAAGACAGTTGTGAACGCGCAGCCAGCCGCGCCCCTCCTCGACGTCACCGCGCGACCGATTTACATCCCCGACTACGAAACGCCCCGCTTCCGGCTCACGCCGCGGCACTTCGCGTATCTCAAGATCGCCGAGGGCTGCAATCATCCCTGCAGCTTCTGCATCATCCCGCGCATGCGCGGCTCGCATCGCAGCCGAACACAGGCGGATATTGTGGCCGAAGCCAAGGCGCTCATCGCCGACGGCGTGAAGGAGATCAATCTCATCTCGCAGGACTCGACCTATTACGGCCTCGACCTGCGCCCGAACCACAGCCGCGCGATTTCGTCGCCGGAGAAATTCAACGCTGCCACCAAGTCGCTCGCTGCCGACGCCACGACGCTTTGCTCGCTGCTGCGGGAGTTAAATTCGCTGCGCGGCGATTTCTGGATCCGCATCCTTTACACGCACCCGGCGCACTGGACCGACGAGCTCATCCAGACCATTGCCGAGTGCAAAAAGGTCGCGCGTTACGTGGACATCCCGCTCCAGCACATCCACGACAACATGCTCGAACGCATGCGTCGCGAGACCTCGAAGCAATACATCGTGGACCTCATCAAGCGCATCCGCGCTGGCGTGCCGAGCATCGCGCTGCGCACGACATTCATCGTCGGCTTCCCCGGCGAAACGGAGGCGGCGTTCGAAACGTTGCTCGACTTCATCCGCGAAACGAAGTTCGAGCGCCTCGGCGTGTTCACCTACTCGAAGGAAGACGGCACCCGCGCCGGCAGCATGGCGGGCCAACTATCCGACAAGGTCAAACAACAGCGCCGCGAACGCGCGATGGCCGCCCAGCATGAAGTCGCCGTGCAGGTCGCCGAAAGTTTTGTCGGTCGCACGATCAAGGTGATCGTCGAAGGCGAAGCGAACGCCAAGCAGCTGCAGGCCGCGAACGTTTCATCGTGGGAACACGGCCTGATGCGCGGCACGGATGAGCACACCGGGCAACTCAAGGGTCGTTACCTTGTCGCCCGCGGCGAGGCGGACGCACCGGACATCGATGGCCGCGTTTACATCCGTGGCAAGCTTCCGATCGGCGCATTCGCGAAAGTCAAAGTCATCGGCCACACCGACTACGATCTCATCGCAGAGCCGGTTTAAGGCAGAGTCACGAAGACACATGAAGGCCATGTGCTGAAAAGGTGATTCTTTATTATTCCCCTTTGCGTCTTTGCCTCTTGGCGTCTTTGCGTTAAAACCCTCCGCGATGAATCTGCCGAACAAGCTGACCGTTTCCCGCTTCGTCCTGACGGCGGCATTTCTCGGCGTTATGTTCTCCGAGATGCCGTGGCATGAGACGATCGCGCTCGTGTTATTCAGCCTCGGCGGCATCACGGACTTCCTCGACGGCCGCATCGCTCGTTCGCGCAAGCTTATCACGAACTTCGGCATCCTCATGGACCCGCTGGCGGACAAGATCATGACCTGCTCGGCGTTCATCGCCTTTGTCGCCATGCCGGAGACGCACATGAAAGCGTGGATGGTGGTGGTCATCGTTGCGCGCGAACTGGCCATCACCGGGCTAAGGCTTATCGCGGCCTCGAAGAATCTTGTCCTTGCCGCGGAAGGCTTCGGCAAACACAAGACCATCTCGCAGATCGTCGCCATCATCGCGATCCTCACCGCGCGCGCGTATCCGCAATGGGGCGCGTTCGGCAAAGCCGTGTTCGGCTTCGAGATTCTCGGCAAGCCGTGGACCCCGCAATTCGCGCAGCTCGCCATCTGGGTCGCCGTGGCCCTCACCATCTTCTCCGGTAGCGCGTATCTTTGGAAGAACCGCGAAGTTTATCTCCGCGACATGTAAGGGGATTTCCGCATTGCTACCCGCCCTGTCTTCGTGGCAAAAAGCATCGTGCTCCGGGGGAATACAACCACCCATGCGTCCCTGAGAAGCCGGCTGAACGCCGGGCGGGGCAGCACTCCCAACCTCACCGCAGCCCGCAACCCACCACTGCACCGCCATAGTTTTTCATGAACTGGTATTACCACGACGGCAAACAACAGGTCGGGCCGATCGCCGAGGCTCAACTCATCGAACTCCGCCGCTCCGGGGCCATCACCGCCGACACCATGGTCTGGCGCGAAGGCATGGCCAACTGGGCGCGGTATCAGGAGGTGGGCCCCGCCGTGGACTTGGGCACAGCGCCTCCCCCTGCAACACCCGCACCACCGATGATCCAGAGCAACAGCCAGGACGCGGCCTGCGTGGAATGCGGAAAAGTTTTCCCCAAGGCGCAGATGATCCCGCATGGTGCAGCTCACGTATGCGCCGGTTGCAAACCCCTCTTCATGCAGAAGCTCGCCGAGGGTGCCCGCATCGGCATTCCCGGCCGCACGGCACCGGCGCGCTTCGCTGGATTCTGGATCCGTTTCTGCGCGCGGTTCATCGACGGCATCATCATGAGCATCCTCCTCTATGTGCCGATGTTCATCATCATCCTCGCCAGTGGCCACTCGATTGAACGGACGTTGGGCAACAATCAGGAATTCGGTATGATGCAATTATTGGTCCTGTGCTGGGAACTCATCTGGTTCGTCATCTACGGCGGCTACGAAATCTTCTTCATCGGCAAATACGGCGCCACGCCTGGCAAGATGGCTCTCCGACTCCGCGTCGTGACCGCCGAGGGGCAGCCGGTCCAATACGGTCGCGCCACGGGTCGCTTCTTTGCGAACATGCTCAGCGGCATGATCTGCTACATCGGCTACATCATCGCCGGCTTCGACGACCAAAAGCGCGCCTTGCACGATCACATCTGCAACACGCGCGTCGTGTTCAAGGACTGACCCGTGACCAACAAGACGCTCAACTGCCCCAGCTGCTTCGCTCCGTTGCCGGAGCCGGCCCTCAATCTGCCCGAGCCGCAGCCGTGCCCGATCTGCCGCACCCAGATCAGGGTTGAGGTCTTCCCGGCGCTCTTCCGGCCAATTGAAGCCGGGCGCACGGGCGACGTCGTCCTAACGGACACCGAGGCGAGCTGTTTTTATCACGCCGAGAAACGCGCCGTGATTCCGTGCGCTGCCTGCGGACGCTTCCTTTGCGCTCTGTGCGATTGTGAATTGCACGGCCAGCACTACTGCCCCACCTGCCTCGAGACCGGCAAGACCAAGGGCAAGATCAAGAACCTCGAAGCCACCCGGAC
>JBEGQI010000279.1:0-10066 GCA_041181065.1 Verrucomicrobiota bacterium
ACCGTCTCGGAGGCAACAATCTTCCCGCCAATGGCGGCTTGAATCTTCACCGCGAATTGTTGCCGCGGGATGACCTCCTTCAGCTTCTCGGCCAGGGTGCGTCCCCTGCCCTCGGCCTTGCTGCGATGCACGATGCATGAGAATGCATCCATCGGTTCGCCGTTTACCAGCATGTCGAGCTTCACCATCTTGCTCTCGGCGTAATCTGCCGGCTCATAATCCATCGAGCCGAAGCCACGCGTGATGCTTTTGATGCGATCATGGAAGTCGATCAGGATCTCGTTCAACGGGATCAGCGACGACAGCATCACGCGGCGTGCATCCAACGTTTCTGTGTGATCCACATTGCCGCGTTTCTCAGCGATGAGCGCCATCATGTCGCCGATGTTTTCATTCGGGCAAATCACGAACGCCTTTACCATCGGCTCCTCAATGCGCTCAATGAAGGTCACGTCCGGCATGAACGCCGGATTATCGATCTCCTTCATCGTGCCATCCGAGAGATAGACTTTATAGACCACGCTCGGATACGTCGCGATGATGTCCATGTTGTATTCGCGCCGCAGCCGTTCCTGCACGATTTCCAAATGCAACAATCCGAGGAAGCCGCAACGGAAGCCGAAACCCAAAGCCACTGATGTCTCCGACGAATAAACAAATGCCGAATCGTTCAGCTTCAGCTTGCCCATCGAAGCTTTCAGCGCCTCGTAATCCGCGGTGTTGATCGGATAGATGCCGCTGAACACCATCGGATGGATTTCTTTAAAACCAGGCAATTCCGCTGATGGATTGCGCGCATCTGTGATGGTGTCGCCCATCTTCACATCATCTGGCGACTTGATGTTTGCCGTGATGTAACCGGTCTCGCCGGTCTCCAACTTCTGGCGCACGTAAGGCTTCGGATTGAAACTGCCGACCTCCTTCACCTCGTAATTCTTACCCGAGTGCACGAGTTTAATCATCATGCCTGGCTTGATCTCGCCATTGAACACACGCACATGCGTCACCACACCTTTGTAGGTGTCGAAATAAGAATCGAATGCCAACGCCTGCAAACTCGGTTCGCCCGTCGGCTTCGGCGGCGGGACGCGCTCGATGATGGCTTCCAAAATATCCTGAATGCCGATGCCTTCCTTCGCGCTGCACGGAATCGCCCATTCGCTCGGCACCGCGAGAACATCTTCCAACTGCTGCTTGGCTTGCGGCACGTTTGCGTGCGGCAGGTCGATCTTGTTGATGACCGGAATGATTTGGAGGTTCTGCTTCGCTGCCAGATGATAATTCGCCACTGTCTGCGCCTCGACGCCTTGCGCCGCATCGATTACCAGCAATGCTCCTTCGCACGCGCTCAAGCTCCGCGACACTTCATACGCGAAGTCCACGTGTCCGGGTGTGTCGATGAGGTTCAACTCGTAAGTCTCTCCATTCTTGGCTTTGTAAAGCATCGTTACCGGATGCGCCTTGATCGTGATGCCACGTTCCCGTTCGAGATCCATGGCGTCCAGCAACTGATCTTCCATGTCGCGCGTGGCGATGGTGCCGGTCATATGCAAGAGCCGGTCGGAAAGCGTGGTCTTCCCGTGATCAATGTGGGCGATGATACTGAAATTACGTATGTGCGCTGCGTCCATCTTCGAGAAATTTCCCGAACACAATTCGGGCCGCAAAAGATACTGCCGAAGCGCCTGAATGAAAGGCAAAACTCCCCTGCCCTGCCCCCTCCGGGACCGATTGAATTTGATCCTATCCAGCGAAACACCGCTGAGCCTCGTAGGATTGTTCAGAAACGAAGCTTGTGAAGTTGCTCGCGGACGATCTTTGCCACATCGAATGGGGCCTGACTATTGCGAAATAAGCCTTCCAGCTTGTAAGTCATCATTTCCAGAGGGCTCGCCCGATAGTGGCGGTCTGTGATCGCTCGTCGGGCTTATGCCGGCTTAAAAGCGGCTCTAACGCAGCGGCGCGATGGAAATACGGGCAGCGTCCACCATCATTCCGTCCTGAGTTCGACCTGCGTGCTGGTTTTGAGATCAGTCAGCACGACCCGCGAAGCTTCGATCTTTTCACATCGCAGATCAATCGAGCCTTGGACGGTTGGCACGCGGACCATGTCACCCGTGCGCAGAAATTTGTTTGATTCACCAACCAGCAGGACCACTGAAGGTGGATTGGCAAGCATCACCGTTTTGACCTTGATGTATTTATCCAATCCGCTGATGCCAACAGGAACTTTTGAAACCGAGGCAACGATTTCAGGGGCATTTGTCCCGGTATTCTTCACCCGGGCGCGAACCAGGCGTTCCTTGGTCAAGGATTGTATGGTCGCAATGCCACCTTTAAGTCGGCCTAAATAACCGGCATTCGCGCGCTCGGAAAAGGCTGTGGCATCCGCCTCAGTTTCCGCGAGCAGCGAGTTGATCTTCTTCTCGGTATCGGTAAGCGCGCTGACGAACCGCACATTGCCGACCTTGTCAACGAGCCAGGCGCTCGGATAATGCGAGATGCCAAATTTCTGGCCGACCGAATTGTTGCGGCCCTCAAAGTATTGCGGCCAGGGCAATCCTTTCTCCTTCACGACTGATTCAACCGCAGCCCGGTCGTCATCGAAGTTGATCGCCACCACTTCAAAGCCGTCCGGCTGAAATTTCTTGTAAGTGCTCTTCAGGTGATCAAGCGATTGCATGCACGGCCCGCACCACGTCGCCCAAAAGTCGATCATGACAACTTTGCCGCGCAATTCCGCGGAGGAGACTTTACGACCGTCGAGACTTGTAAAATCCAGACCAGCCGCCTTGCCAACCCAGTCGACGTATTCGGAATCAACTGGAAAGGTCAGAGATTCGTTCGCCCCAGGCTTGGGACAGAACTTGAACCAAATGACCGCAATGCTGGCCGCAACCAACAATAGTATGAATGCCAAAATCTTCAGAAACTTCTTCATGACAGCCTTTTGTCAGCAGGGATGAAGCCAGACTTAAGCATTACTGTGTTCGCTTTACTTGAGGGGTATGGCTGGGCGCCAAACTGTCCGACAAATGGACGACGTGCACATACTAAGGACGCGGCAGGCCGGGTTTGATTGTGTTGGAACGAGAAACCTCGTTATGAAGGATCGTGTAGCCGGGCTGCAAGCCAGCCGCATCAATGATGTGCTGAGCGCCCGAAGACCACGGCGGAGCCGCCTGCTCAACGTGCGTATCCAGCAGCGGACAGTTCACTCCCTTGTTCAAGTTGCTTGTCGTGGTGGTGAAGTTGTTCGTCACGGTCAAATCATGGATGCGCTCGACCCACGCGTGGAACCACATCTCACCGCCTTCGCAGACGTTGCGCGTGATAGTCCAGCCGGAGGAACCGTCGTCAGGATAAATCTGCCGCGTGTAACCTTTGATGTAATTCGCCTCGATGCGTCCGCCGGGTTGCTCGCCGAGAACATAGATTGAACCGCCGTCCTTCGTCAGCTTTTGCTGCGTGTCCACAACGCGATTGTTCGCGATGATGTTGTCGCGGCAGACGGTGGACGGCGGAATCTCCGCATTGCCCCACCACCAACCGACCGCAATGCCACCATACGGCGTGCCCGCGATGTCGTTGTGCGCAATCTCCAACCCGCGCGTGAAAAACGCCGTCATGGCCTCCACTTGCACAAACTCCCGGCACACGCCGCGCACCAAGTTATTGCGGATGACGTTCCGCTCACAGATGCCCGCGGCGCCTGGTGCAAAGATCGGCCCGTTCACGGCGTAGTGCTGAGGATGACCAACATTCACGGCGTTGCCGGCGAGTTGCTGAAAGACATTCCCTTCCACGCGGCTTCCCACCACATCGTTCACGAGGTTGACCGCACAGGCGCTGCCGAGATTTTCAAAACAATCCTGCACGAACTCGATGTTCTCGGCGTTGCTGACCTCGACGGTTCCCGGCGGCACATTCAATCCATTGTAACGGTCGAGATGATGATTGCCGTCAGCGCGGAAGCGTTCATACAAACCGAGGCTTTGCACGCCCACGAACCCGTGCGAGTCGCCGAGCCGCTGCAACTGCCAGTCGTCATGCGCAAACGTGATGCCTTGGAAACGCAAGTTCCGCACGCGATTCGTCGTCGAGCTGCCGACGATGCGGATCAACCCCTCGCTCACCGGCGCCACGACCTCTGCCTGCGGCATCTCATCGCCTTTGCTGAAATAAAAGAGCGTGTGCGCTGCCCGATCGAAATAAAACTCGCCGGGCGCATCCAGCAACTCGCGGGCGTTGCGAATGGTGAATAGTCCGTTGGTGCTGGATTTGATGCCGCAGCCCCACGGCAACGAAGCCGCGATTGCGCCGTAGGGCTGCTGCAGTTTGACGATGACCTCATCGCCCTCGCGCACGATGTCGCGCACGCACAGGGTCAATTCGCTCCACGTCTTCATCTGCACCAGCTCGACAGAATGCGGATCTTTGAATGCTGCCATCGCCGAAGCCGGAAAGCGAATGCCGTCCAAAGTCTTGCCCGGCGTCGAAGCCCAAGGTTCATTGCCAGCGACCTTGAATTCGCCCCATGAGCCAAGAGCTCTAACCGGTTCATGCGTGCCCGCCATCGCAGCGCGTTCGCCATTCACGTAGATCGCCCGAAGCTTGGTTGAGCGCTCCAACGAAGCCGACCATATATTGCCATATCCCCGTTTCCATGCCTTCACCACCACTCCGCCACTGAGCACCGGCACCTCTTTGCCATAAGCCTGATATGTGATGTGCCGTCCTTCGCCTGCAGAATCCTCCGGGCCGAAGACAATCGGCGCTGCAATCGGGTAAGTGCCGCCGCGCAGGTAAACGACGATGTCGCCTGATACTGCAGACTTCGCTTTTCGGACCAAATCCCGCGCCCGCGCCAACGTGCGAACCGGCTGCACCTTTGTGCCCGCTGCCGAATCATTGCCATCGGGAGCGACGTAGAATTCGCGCGTCGCCTGACGTCCGGGCTGCGCGCACGCAAACAGGATAACAGCGATGCTAGCGCAAAGAGAGAGCAGGTTCAGTTTCATCGCGTGCTAATTCGCCCCGACCACCAAGGTTTGTTCTGTGCCATCATAAACGATCTTCCGCGTCACTTGCTTGGCCGGAGAAAAGAACGTGATGCGAAACTCACGACGTTTCACGATGGTCGGATACGTTCCTCGACGGGCGCTTACCGTTAATTCCCTAGAGGCCTCGTTCCAGGCGAGTTTGATCAGCGAACACTCCCCGCGTTCATAGGCATAGCCATCGCCAGCGTCCTCATAAATAGTGAACTGGCCATCAGCGCCACGATACACGCGAATTTCATACGGCTCATCCGGACGTTCGTCGACGAACTGCATCGTCTCAGTCATCGGAATGATTGCCCCGGCACGAACAAAAAGTGGCATGGTCTCCAGCGGCGCAGCGGCTTTGAGGGTTTGCCCACCCGCATGAAACGCCCCAGTCCAAAAGTCATACCAGCCGCATCCACGAGGAAGATAAACGCCCCGTGCCTTCTCGGCATTCACGATCGGCTGCGAGTTCTTCGCGTAATACATCGGCGCCGTCACTGGGCAAACCAGCATCGCCGGACCGAAAAGAAATTCATCTGTCAGGGCGTGTGTCGCGGCATCGTCTGGAAATTCCAGCGCCACTGCGCGCACCATGGGCACGCCGTGTTGCGTGACTCTCGCAGCCAATGAATAGATGTAGGGAATCAGTTGGTAACGTAAGCGGATGAACTTTGCGATGGTGTCGTAAAATGGATTGCCTTCATCACCGAAGCGCCAGATTTCCCGCGCCGCATCCGTGCCGTGTGAACGGAACATCGGCAGGAACACCGCGTATTGCAGCCAGCGGACATAAAGCTCCCAGAAGCCGAGGTCGCGACAACCCGTATCCTTGGGGTCTGGCTCCAGCGCGTTCATGTCAGTCAAGCCGCGACATCCGTCCGCGTAGTCCCCGCGCCAGAACCAAAGCTTCGGATCGCGGTTGATGAAAAAGCCGCCGATGTCCACGGTCCAAAATGGTTCGCCGGTCGCGCAAAAATTCACGCCTTCCGGGATGCAGCGGCGCAACGTCTCCCACGTCGCACAGATGTCGCCGTTCCAACAGATCGTCGCGTAACGATGTTGCCCGGCGTAACCGGAACGCGTCAGGTTCACGACGCGTTTGTCAGACGTTGCACGTCGCTGCCCCTCGTAGATGCCTTGCGAATGCAGCAGCGAGTAGGTGTTGATCTGACCATGATCGAGATACTTCTTTGCTGCATCGGTGTTGAGAATCATCCGCGCGTGCGGCTCAGGCTTCGTCTCTCCCGTCCAATCCGCCTCAAACGGCTCGGTGCAATCACACCACCAAGCGTCCACGCCATTCGCCAACAAACCTCGCTCAGCCTGCTGCCAATAAACCGTGCGCGCTTCCGCTGAGAAGGCGTTGTAGGTCGATTGATTGCCGAGCATGAGCCCCCGCTCCCGCAACTCCAGCTGGTTCGGGCAATCGCCCGTCATGATCGGCCAGATGGACACCATCAAGCGCGCTCCGAGTTTGTGCAGTTCATCCGCAAGCCCCTTCGGGTCGGGGAATCGCACCAGGTCAAAAGTTTTCTGCCCCCACCCTGCTCCGTGCGGCCATGACTTCCAATCGAGCACGATGACATCGAGCGGGACCTTGCGTCGGCGATACTCGTGCACAACCTCGACCAACTCGCGCGCGTTGACGTAGCGCTCCTTCGACTGCACAAATCCGAACGCCCACTTCGGCAACATTGGCGTTTTACCGGTGAGTTCATGAAGGTTACAGGTCACCACATCAAACAATCCGCCGGCGATGAAATAATAATCCAACTCGTCCACCACATCCGCCCACCAACATGCACCATCAGGCCCGTCGCGAAACGTCATCAGCGAACCGCAATCAAGCAACACGCCGTAGCCGCGCGTCGATACGAAATACGGCACCACGATTTTCATGTTCTGCTGGTAAAGCTCCTGCGTCCTGCCGCGCAGATTGCCGTAACCTTCTTCGTGCGATCCCAGACCGAAGATTGCTTCATCCTTTGCAAACTCGAATTCCAGCTTCGCCTCAAATGCGTCCCGATCGAATAAAGCTTCAAACTCCGTCGCCGCTGCCCGTGCGCCGTCGATGCTCTGCGCCGCAACCGCATGGCCACTGGTCTTGAATTCGTTTCGGAACACCCGCTTCGCTACCAGAGACTTGCCGCCCGCTGTCTTTTCCCGAAGCAACAACTTGCCAGCTGCGTCCAAGAAGGTGATCGCCCCAGTGGCTTTCGTCATTACGACGATCAACGCTGGCGTCTTCAGTTCAAAAGCCAGAGCCGTCTCGTGCAGCGTGAAGCCATCAAACCTGCTCGCCTGCGTCACGATCAGACTTTTACCGTCCTTGAACGATTCCGCACGAGTGAACGTCACGCGCACGACGGCTTCGGTCACGAAGCGAATGCGCAGCCGATGTGCACCGTCAACAAGCACTACCTCACTGCGATCTGAAAGCGGGGTGAACATCCGTCGTCCGTGGCCTAGAACGACTCCGCCGCGCCGCCGTCCACGGGCAGAACGACGCCGCTGACATATTTCGCCGCCGGCGACGCGAGATACACCGCCGCCCAGCCGATGTCGTCTGGCTCGCCGAATTTGTTCTGCGGAATTCGGCCGAGCACCTTCGCCTTGCGCGCCGGGTCGCTGGCCAACGCTTGTTCCAACATCGGCGAACCAATCCAGCCGGGCGCGATGGCGTTCACGCGAACTCCATGCGCGCCCCATTCCACCGCCAGTGTGCGCACCACGCCGACGTAAGCCGACTTCGCCGCGGAATACGCCACGACGAGCGGTATGCCCATCAACGACGCCATCGATGCGGTGAAAATCACGCTGCCAGATTTTCGCGCGACCATGCGTTTGCCCGCTTCGCGCGTGAGCGCAAACGCACCGAACAGATGCGTCTGCAACACGGCGGCGAACTCCGCGTCGGCGGTCTCGAGCGCGGGCTTCTTGAGGTGGATGCCGGCGTTGTTCACGAGAATGGAAACCGGGCCCGCGAGTTTCTCGGCTTCGTCGAGCAGCGCGGGCGCGGTGTCCAGCTTGGTCACATCGCCGACGAGCGGGAACGCGTTCGCGCCGATCTCAGCGCACGCCTTTGCCAGCTCATCCTTGCGCCGTCCCACGAGGACGACGCGCGCGCCCGATGCCGCCATGCAACGCGCCATGCCAAAGCCGAGGCCCGTCCCGCCGCCCGTGATGAGCGCGGTTTGGCCGGTGAGATCAAATGGTGAATTACTTTTCATTTTATAAATCGATATTTAACCGCAAAGAACGCAAAGAGCGCAGAGAAAAAATTTTCTGTATCGTATGCCTTCGTCAGATTCTTTGTGCTCTCTGCGCTCTCTGCGGTTAACTAAAACTACGCTCGGCATCCAGCCGCCAGCGACGGCGTGTCCTGATGTTTATACATCACGAAATACTCGCGGTGGCCGAGCAGTTCCGGCTTGGCCGATTCGCCGGAGGCAATTCGCGAAACCAAGTTCACCAAGTCGTCGCCGGCTTCCGCCAGGGTCATTTCACCTGTCAGCACGCGACCGGCGTTGAAATCCATGTCCTCGATCATGCGCTGATACGTCTGCGTGTTGCCGGTGATCTTGATGAGCGGGGAAATCGGACTGCCGATGACGCTACCGCGACCGGTCACAAACAAAACGATCTGCGCCCCGGACGAAATCAGATCCATGATGCCTTCGCTGTCGTTCGGGTTCGTGTAGCCGAACTGCATGTAATGCGCGTCCGGCACGCTGTCCATGATCCACAGCCCCGGACCACGCGGCGCTTCGGCGACCTTGATGACGCCTTGGATCGGCCGCGTGCCGCTCTTGGCAAACGCGCCCATGCTTTTCTCCTCAATCGTCGTGAGGCCGCCCGCGAAATTGCCCGGCGAAGCGGAAAATTGTCGAACGGCTTTGCAATAACCTTCCGCCTTGTCGTAGGCCGCCGTCAATTCGTTGCGGGCCTGCTCATTTGCCGCGCGCGACGACAGAATGTTCCGCAGCCCAATCATCTCAACGGTTTCCTCGAACACCGCGCGTCCGCCAGCATCCACCAGCCGATCAAAGAAAGCGCCGACGACCGGATTACCGGCCAGTCCGCTCGTGCCGTCTGAACCGCCGCATTCGCAGCCGACCGTCAAATCGGCGAGAGTCATCGGCACGCGTTTCACTTCAGAAATCTCTTTGCGCAGACGGGCGACGATTTCTTTTCCCAGCGCCACGCTCTTGCTCGTGCCGCCGATCTCCTGGATGAAAAAGGATTCCGCCGGCCGACCGGATTTGCGCACCACGTCCGCGATCTTTCCCGGCTGCGTGTATTCGCAACCCAAACCCACCGACAGCACCGCGCCGACATTCGGATGCCGCGCGAGCGCGAGCATGAGGCGGATGGCGTATTGGTTGTCGTAGCAGCCCGGAAAGCCGATGACATGCACGTCGTTTTCGCCCTGCGCGATGGCGTGCGCGACGAACTGCGCACATTCGACGGTGTAAATCACCAGCACCAGATTGCGGATGCCTTTGCGTCCATCGGCTCGCAGGTAACCGCTCCAAGTTGGCAAAGGTTTATTCATACACAGTGTCGGTGGGCGCACCGGAATGGAGGTCCAGCGTGCCGGAACGCTCGTCGAGATCGCTGGCGAGATTGTGCAAGTGAACCCAGCCGCCGCGCGGGATCGCTTGCGTCGCGTGACCGATGCGCACGCCGAACTTGATGATGGCTTCGTTCGCCGCAATGTCGCGGACGGCGATCTTATGTCCGTGAGCGATCTTCTCGCTGGCGGTCAACTCCCCGCGTCCAGCCCCCGCCAATGCGACGACACCCGCCGACGCGTCATCAATCAACGTGGCGACGTTGTCTTGGGGTTGAATCTGGAAAGCGCGTGGCATTTTAATTTGCTTCTTTGAAAGCTGTAATTCTCTGCTGCCAAACTTCTGCTGCATCACCTGATGACGTGCCTTCCCCTGCCACTTTTTCAAAAACAGCCGGATAAATTATGGCAAGATTTGAATAACCGATGGCTCGTCTGTTTGGGT
>JBEGQI010000280.1:0-4805 GCA_041181065.1 Verrucomicrobiota bacterium
TACATGTGCTGGGCGTATCGCCGGCAAGGCATCGTGCTGAACGACGAGGGTGGGATTGGGAAGTGGCTCTATTGAGGCGTTGCATCGTTGCAAGGTGAATCGCTACATCGGGGAGCATGCAATCCGAAGAATCATTCAAGACTTTTGAAGACTTGGAAGTTTACCAAGTGGCGCGAGCGTTTCGCATCAGCATGTATGCCGTCGCCAGCAAACTTCCGGACTTCGAGAAATTTGGCTTGGTGAACCAGATCCGGCGCGCAGCCGTTTCAGTGACAAACAATATCGCTGAAGGTCACGGGCGATTTCACTATCTGGACCAGATTAAGTTCGCCCTTCAAGCTCGAGGTTCGCTTCAAGAACTCGTAGATGATTTGAACGTGTGCGACGACGAAAAATACCTGCTGGAATCTGAAATCATAAACCTCAAAGACCAAGCACGCCGCGTTTCGCAACTGATCGGCGGCTACATACGCTATCTGAGGAAGTGCAAAACCGGCCAGTCCTTAGCTTTACGCGAAGAACCCGCCGAATACCACGTTGATGAGGAAATCCCTGACTGAAACTCCGTGCCCGATTCACGATGCAACCCTGTAACGAATCACGAACCCCATGACCAAACTCACCACTCCTATTTCCGAAGCCACCATCCGCTCGCTGAAAGTCGGCGACGAGGTGCAAATCACCGGCACGCTGTTCACCGGACGCGATGCCGTTCACAAGTATCTGCATGAGGGCGGCAAACTTCCTGCCGGCGTGAATCTCGCCGATGGCGTGCTCTACCATTGCGGCCCCGTTGTCATCAAGGACCAGCAAGGCCAATGGAAATGCGTCGCCGCCGGGCCCACGACGTCCATCCGCGAAGAACCATATCAGTGGCAGGTCATCCGCGATTTCAAATTGCGCGGTGTCATCGGCAAAGGCGGCATGGGCGACAAGACGGCCAACGCGTGCCAGGAACACGGCTGCGTTTATCTCCACGCCATCGGCGGCGCGGCGCAAGTGCTCGCCGAATGCGTCACCCGCGTGAAGGGCGTTTACATGATGGAGGAATTCGGCGCGCCCGAAGCCATCTGGGAATTCGAAGTGAAGGACTTCCCCGCCGTTGTCACGATCGATTCACACGGTGGCTCGCTGCATAAAGAAGTCTTCGCCAACAGTCAGGCGGAACTGGCGAAGCATCTGTGATCCCGAACATTTGACCGCGGATTCCACGGATAGTCGCGGATGGAAAAAGTCTTATCCGCGTCATCTGCGTAATCCGCGGTTGATGCTTTACTCAGCAGTTCAGTTCGTAAACGCCAGCACCTTGGGCTGCACGAGCCGCTCGAAATCCACATACGCCATGCGGATGACTTCCACGTGCGACCCGGCGTTGAAGGCGATCTCCCGGCTGCGGGACAACTCCTCCGACACGAAGACTTCCATGCCGTAGAGATTGCCGAACGGCGGCATCGCGCCGACCTCGCAATCGAGGAAACGATTCTTGAACTCCGCCTCCGACGCGAACTTCACGCCCTCGCAGCCGGTGACGTCGCGCAGATCCTGCATCACGATCTTACGCGTGGCGGGCAGCACGGCCATCGCCAGCTTGCCATCGAGTTCAACGATCACAACCTTCGCCATCACGCGTCCGGGCAGGTGCAGTGATTGGGCGACTTCCTGCGCCGTGTAGGCCGCCGAGTGGATGATGCTCACGTATTTCACGCGATTCGCATCGAGGAACTGCTTCAATGTTTTGACTGGCATAATAACTCCTTCCTTTTCGGGGTTGAAGCAACGTAAGCCCGCGCCGCGAAGATGCAAGGGCGCGGCAATTGCCCGCGGCTTCGCCCGTTGATAGCCTGCGCGCATGCCGGACATCGTGCTCAGCACGCTCAACGCGAAATACATCCATGCCGCGTTCGGGCTGCGCTATCTCTTCGCCAACCTAGGCGAATTGCAGTCGCGCGCCGGCATCCTCGAGTTCGACATCAACCAGCGCCCGCTCGACATCGCGGAGGCGCTGCTGGCGAAGAATCCCCGCATCCTCGGACTGGGCGTTTACATCTGGAACGTCGCCGCCACCACGGAAGTCGTTGCCGCCATCAAGCGCATACGGCCGGAGGTAATTGTTGTGCTCGGCGGGCCCGAGGTGAGTTACGAAGCCGAGGAGCAAGCCATCGTGAAACTGGCAGACCATGTAATCACGGGCGAGGCGGACTTGGAGTTTGCGCGGGTGTGCAGCGCTTTGCTGGCCGGCGAAAGCCTGCCAGCCAAAATCATCCCTGCTCCCCTGCCCGATTTCGCCCGGCTCAAGCTGCCGTATGATTGCTACGTCGACGCCGACATCGCGCACCGCGTGCTCTACGTGGAAGCGTCACGAGGCTGTCCGTTCTCGTGCGAGTTCTGCCTGTCGTCACTGGACATCCCGGTGCGGCAGGCGCCGTTGCCGGAATTTCTCGCGGCCATGCAGCGGCTGCTCGACCGTGGCGCGACGCAACTCAAGTTCGTGGATCGCACGTTCAACCTGCACACGCCGACCAGTCTCGCCATCCTGGAGTTCTGCCTCGCGAACTGGAAACCCGGCCGCTTCTTCCACTTCGAAATGGTCCCCGACCGTTTGCCCGAGCCGTTGCGCGAAGCCATCGCCAAGTTCCCGCCGGGCGCGCTGCAATTCGAAGTCGGCGTGCAGACGTTCGACGAGCCCACCGCCGCGCGCATCAGTCGCCGGCAGAATTACGCAAAGCTTGAGGAGAATTTCCACTGGCTGCGCGAACATACCGGGGTGCACATCCACGCTGACCTCATCGCCGGACTGCCGGGTGAATCGCTGGAACAATTCGGCGCGGGCTTTGACCGGCTAATCGCGCTCGGGCCGCAAGAAATCCAAGTCGGCATCCTGAAGCGGCTGCGCGGCACGCCCATCGTGCGGCACGATGCCGAATGGAAGGTCGTTTATAATCCGCATGCGCCATACGAGATTCTGCAGAACAAGCTGCTCGACTTCTCGACGATGCAGCGCGTGCGCCGCTTCGCACGCTATTGGGATCTCGTCGGCAACAGCGGCAACTTCGTGGAAACCACCCCGCTGATCTGGAGCGGGAATCGGTCACCTTTCCATCAATTTTTGCGCTGGTCGGACTGGCTCTTCGCGAAGATCGGTCGCACCGACAGCATTGCGCTCGCCCGCCTGGCAGAACTGCTGTTCCAATTCCTCAGCGAAGAACTGAAGCTCGACGCCCGGCTCGCGGCTGAAACGTTGTGGCGCGATTACCAACGTGGCGGACGGCACGACCAACCGGAATTCCTGCGGCCGCACCTGGCGCATCTCCCGCCGCCAGTGCGCCCCAAACCGTCAGCCGTTTCTTCACAAAAGCGCCAGGCTCGGCATCTCGGCTGATTGGCGCGTTGGGCCCATCTAAGCAAAAAGCCCGCCCGGCATTGGCCGGACGGGCTGGTGAAATCGGCTTCGACTCAGCTCAGGTATTCGCGGGGATCGACGATCTTGCCCGCGATGGCGCTGGCGGCAACCGTCGCCGGGCTCGCGAGGAACACTTGTGATTCCTTGTCGCCCATGCGGCCGGGGAAGTTGCGGTTCGTCGCGCTGATGCACTTGAGGCCTGCTTGATTGATGCGGCCGAAGGTGTCCACAGGACCACCAAGGCACGCGGCACAACCCGCGTTCTCCGTCATGCGAACGCCTGCATTCTGGAGAATTTCCCAAATGGTCTCATTGCCCCAACGCGTGTTCTGCAATTCATGCACGATGTCGGGCGTCGCCGGCACGCCGAACGTATCGATGGCGACCTTCTTGCCGCGGAGCACGCGCGCAAACTCCACGAAATCGCTCGTCTTGCCGCCGGTGCAGGAACCGACGTAAGCACGATCGAGCTTCATGTTCATCTCCTTCGCCTTCTTGCGCTGGCCCGGATCAGGATGACACGCGACCGTGGGCTCGAGCTTGTCGAGGTCGAGGACGTATTCGTAAACGAACTTTTGGTCCGCGTCCGCTTCGACCGGCGTGTAAGTGGACTTGGTGCCGTTCAACTTCACGCGCGCATCGACGTATTCCGCCGTGCGGGAGTCGAACGGGAAAATACCGTTCTTGCCGCCCGCTTCGATCGCCATGTTCGCGATGGTCATGCGGTCGTCCATCGACAAGCTCGCGACGCCGGGGCCGTCAAATTGCATCGCGCGATAGGTCGCGCCGTCAAAACCGATCTCGCCGATGCAGTGGAGGATGACGTCCTTCGCCATCACGCCGGGCTGCAATTTGCCTTCCAGGCGGAAGTGCATCGTCTCAGGAACTTTGATGAGCAGTTTGCCCGTGCCCATGACGAAGCCAGCGTCGGTGTTGCCGATGCCCGTGGCGAACTGGTTGAACGCGCCCGCCATGCAGGTGTGCGAGTCGGTGCCGAAAAGCACTTCGCCCGGACGCGTGTGGCCCTTGGCCGGCAGCGCCGCGTGGCAGACGCCCGCGTAACGGGAGCCGTATTGCCGCTTCAAGTTGCCCTTGGCCGCGTCGTATTTCCATGTGCCGTTCGGATCGTCGATGACGTCGTAGAAATAAGGCAGTCCCTGCTCCTTCGCGAAGTCGCGGAGGATGTCCACGTTGCGGTTCGAGAGCGAATCGGCGGTGAAGATGTAATGGTCGGGAATGATGACGACGCGTTCGCGGTTCCAGACCTTGGCGGTCTTGCCGAACTCGCGTTTGAAGACACCGATGGTGCCGGGACCGCACACGTCGTGCGTCATGAGCACATCGGCATTCACCCAGACATTATCGCCCGCCTGCACTTTGGCTTTGCCAGCGGCGCGGGCCAGAA
>JBEGQI010000281.1:0-6974 GCA_041181065.1 Verrucomicrobiota bacterium
ACGAGCTGAAACGCTGGAGCGAGTTTTGGAATCGCAGCCACATCCTCATCAACACCGGTAGCGCCGCAAACGACGCCGGTTGGTTAATCGGTCGCAACTATCAACTATTCCGCTACATGACGGCGTGCAATCGCGACGGCGAATTTCCGCTGCTGTTCAACGGTGGCATCTTCACCACGGACAACAACGGTCGCATCAAGGGCAACAACAACGACGAATTACCCACCTACGAGGGTGAGCCGATCACGCCGGATTTCCGCCGTTGGATGGGGTGTTGTTTCATGTCGCAAAACCAGCGCTGGCTCGGCTGGCCGGCGGTGGCTAATGGCGATGCGGATTTGCTTTCGCCAACCACGCGCTTCTATCGCGACCGCGCGAAGGTCGCGGCTTCACGTGCCGCGAGAAATGGTGCGGACGGCGTGGTTTACACCGAGCCGCTCGATGTCTGGGGACTTTGCCCGGTCGGTCCACGCCCGGATGGACTCTGCGGTGCGACGCATCTGGTCTATCATTTCTCGATGGGGATTGAAAACGCGTGGATGAATCTGCAAGCACACGACACGATGGGCATTTCGCTCGAAAAAGATCTGCCGTGGATCACCGGCACGGTCTATTTTTACGACTCCTATTACCGCGCCGAAACGAAGAAGCGCACCGGCAAGGAACTCGGCGACGACGGCAAGCTCGTGATTTATCCCGGCAATGGGTTGGAGTTGGCCAACGATGCCACGAATCCGTTGGATGCTGTGAGCGCCTTGCGCGCAGTCACCGAGGGCTTGCTGCGTTATCCCCAATTGCCCGCCGCCGACCGGCAGCGGCTGGAGCGAATCCGCAGCACGTTGCCGCCATTGCCGACCGGCAAGCGCCGCGGTGTGTTGTCTCTGCTTCCGGCCAAAAGCTGGGGAGCTGATTATAACAAATGGGAGCCGATCGAGATGTATGCCGCGTGGCCTTATCGGTTGGTCGGAATCACCCGGCCAGACACCTTGCAACTCGCTCGTGACAGTTGGGAAACTGTCCCGGAAGATCGGGCGAAACTATGCAAACAGGATTATTCGTGGATGGCCAACCTCGCCAACATGGCCGCGCTCGCGTGGCCGGAAAAGGCGAAGGAACGCGCCATTTACAAAATGGCGAACACCTCTGCACCGCAATCACGCTTTCCCGCGTTCTTCGGCCCGGGGCACGACTGGTTGCCTGATCACAATTGGGGCGGCAGTGGTTCGGTGGGCGTGCAGGAAATGATTCTCGCACCCGAACCTGGTCCGGATGGAAAACTCAATTTGTTCACCGCGTGGCCCAAGGAGTGGGACGTGGATTTCAAGTTGCACGCGCCCGGCCAGACCATCGTTGAAGGCGTGTTGAAAGGCGGCGAATTGAAATCGTTGAAAGTCACGCCGTCCTCGCGTGCCAAAGACATTGTGAACTGGCTCGGCAAACAACCGGTCTACGCGCCGATTCCGCCGCCGCCCGTGCCGTTGAGTCAGGGCAAGAAGATAACGGCGTCCAGCCAGTTCAACGAACCGGGCTACAACGTGGAACGCGCCAACGACGGCGATCTGAAGACGCGCTGGGCCTCCGACTACGGCGCGCGCTCCGGCTGGCTGGTGATTGATCTGGGAGAGGAAAAGGAAATCAGCCGTGTCTGGCTTTCGGAAGTGGAATGGCCGGAGACCCAGGAGTTCGCCATTGAAGTGCTCCAGGGCGGAGCGTGGCAGCAGGTCGCGCGCGGCTCGACGATCGGCGCGGACAAAGAGGTCACGTTTGCCCCCGTCAAAGCCCGGCAGGTGCGACTGAACATCCTAAAGGCGAAGCTGGCGATCAATATCAACGAATTCCAGATCTTCGGTCCGACACCATGAACCGATTGCGACTCGTGCTCTGCGCACTGCTGCTCGCGTTGCGGGTAGATGCGGCGGACAATGCCGCCAGCCTTGTATACGCGCCGGACGGCGATGGCATTGTCATCACCAACGGCACGCGCTGGAACAATCGCCCGCTGTATTGCCACGAGCGATTTTCTCTCGTGTCCTCGGGCGAAATGCCATCATTGCAGGGTGAGATGGGCGTGATGTATTTCGGTTTCCAGCGCGGCGGGCAGCGCGTGTTGCTCCAACACTTTTCCCACCGCGTCATGCGCTATCGCGGCGGCGCGATGCAGTGGGAATTTTCTGACGCGCGGTTTCCCGGACTGAAAATCGTGGTGACCGGCACGACTCTGGCCGATGCGAACGGCGTCACGGCGCGAATGGAAACGCAGGGCGCGCAGCCGGGCGATAGCGCTGTTTGGATTTTTTACCCGCCGGATGCCGACCGAGGCGCAGCGGGTCAGGCAAAGCCCGCCGCCACTGGTTTTGAATTTGTGCGCACACCGGACGCGCCGCTGACACAAGTTCACGGAATAATTTCCTCCGCCGTCGCCAAATGGGAACAACTCGCGTATGTCGATCGTGAAGATTTGAATCGGGTCGTTCTCTTCACCAACGATCTGAAACCGGGCGCAGGCCTGGTCGCTTATGTTCCGCTGGCGAACCAGCCGCAGTTCGCAACGTTGGCGACGGCGGACAACGACGCGCCCCGATTTGGGCGGATGGTTCTGCGCCACGAGCCGCTCGACTTGAAGAAGATTGCCGATTCGGCGAAAGCGTTTGCCGCCGGTCTTGCGCGGGTGAACGACTTCGCTTCGCGGCTGAAAGTCAGCACGCCCGATCCATATCTTAACGCGGGTGCGCCGATGGCGGTGGCGGCCGCGGCGGGAATTTTCGTCAACCCGACTTTCGTGCATGGTGGCTCGCATTGGCGGCAGCAGCAACCCGGCTGGCGCACGATGGGCGGCGCGATCTATTTCGGCTGGCCGGACCAAATCCAGCGCGCCGTTGAGTTCTGGGGAAATCTTCAGGTCAAGGAAGACGATGGCCAACACCAGCACGCCGAATATTCGCCCAACGGCTGCCAGCAGGCGGGCAAGTCGCGGTTCTTCGGGAAGGGTTTCATTGATTACAAACAGCCGCCGCACTACGAGTTTCAGACGCAGTTCTTTGATGACGCCATTCGCGCCTGGCGGGCCAGCGCCGATCCGAAACTCGAAAGGGCTTTGCGCCCGATGTTGGAACTTCATCTGGAACGCGCCAAAGTTTGTTACGACCCGGATGGCGATGGTCTTTACGAAAGTTACAACAACACTTGGCCGAACGATTCCATCTGGTTCAACGGCGGCGGCACGCCCGAGCAGTCCGGCTACATCTACTACGGCCACCTCGCAGCGGCGGACATGGCGCGCCGCGCGGGCGATCTCGCGGCGGCTGCGTGTCACGAGACCACTGCGGCGAAAATCAAGAAGGCGGTGAATGATTTGCTCTGGATACCGGAGCGCGGTCAATACGCCTCCTACGTCGAGCCGTGGGGACATCAACGCCAGATGCCGGACGCATGGGTTTACGCCCAGCACGTGCCGATTGAATCCAGGCTGGCTTCACCCGAACAGGCTTGGAAGGCGATGTTCTACACCGAGTGGGCGATGGAGCGGTTCATCCTTCCCTACGGCGGCGAAATGCGCCAGACCTCGAACTTCCTGCCCGGCCAATGGTCAATCCGCGAACTCTATCACGGCGACAACTTCGGCATGGCGCTCGGCTATTTCCTGGGCGGGCAGGGCGACGAGGGGTGGAACTTGCTGCGCGGCGCGATGGTGGAATCCATGTATGGTGATGGCGTGCCCAAATCTGGCTATAGCAACGAATCCGGCGGCTACAACAACGTGAACCGCATCTCGCCGGGCGGACTCAGCCATCCGAATTGTGCGGTGGACTTCGCCGACATCGTCTCGGCATATTCGCGTGCGCTGATCGAAGGTCTCTTCGGCTATCGGCCGGATTATCCCAACGGTTTGGTCCGCATCGAGCCGACGTTCCCGGCAAGCTGGGATCACGCGTCCATCCAGACCCGGGACTTCGCGTTGGATTTCAAAGGCACGACTTACAAGCTCGCGCTCACCAAGCCAGCGAAGGTGAACTTCGGAGTTCCCGTGCGCGCGCGCAAGGTCAAGGGCGTGACGGTGGACGGCAAGCCGGTGAAGTTCAGCATCGAACCGTGGGCCGGCTATGGCATGTTGCGCGTGCAATTGCCGGAAACAAAACAAGCCGTGCTCGTCGTGGATGTCGAAAGTGAGGCGGCGCAATTGCCAGTCCAGACGCGCCAGGAAACTGCCGGTCGTCCCGGTCACCGGCTCGAAATCAAACCCGTCGCGGGTGATGTGCCGCGCTTTCAGCTCACGAAGATCCACGTGCCCGAGCTGGCGAGTCCGAAGCTGTTGCGGGAAGCGCCTGCCAATGCAACGTGGAAAACCGTGGACCTTTCCTCCGTCCACAACGGCGACATTCGCGAGATCTTCAAGCAACGCTATGAGTCGCCGCGCCCGGATCGCGTTTCCATGCGCATTGGTTACGACGGCTGGAGTGCGTGGACGTTTGTTCACTGGGGAATCAAGACACCGGAAATTTCTCTGAACGACATGCCAGGCGAAGACCTCGTGACTCCGCAGCGGGCGAAGTTTGTGAAGCCGCGCCCCGGAAAGAACATCGCGTTCACTTCGCTGTGGGATAATTGGCCGAAGTCCGTGACCGTTCCGGTCAATGCCAAGGGCGATTCGATCTGGCTGCTCGTCAGCGGTTCAACCACGCCGATGCAGGGCAAGATCGCCAACGCCATCCTCCGTTTCCGTTACGCCGATGGCCAAGAGGAGACGCTCGACCTCGTGCCGCCGGAGAACTTCTGGTCGCTCTGCGGTTTCGGTCGCGTGGATTACAATTACAAACGCGACGGGTTTTCCCTACCCAAGACGCCACCGGCTCAGGTGCAGCTTGGCACGAATTGCCGCGCGATGGTCTATGGCTGGAAGCTGCGACCCAATG
Source organism: Verrucomicrobiota bacterium (assembly GCA_041181065.1). Classification (GTDB taxonomy): domain Bacteria; phylum Verrucomicrobiota; class Verrucomicrobiia; order Limisphaerales; family DSYF01; genus DSYF01. The sequence continues at coordinate 4,911 of JBEGQI010000281.1, forward strand.
TCGAGTTGAAGCAGGTGACGTTAGAAACGCTCTCACTCGATGTCGTCATTGGCTTGATGGGCGTCAGCGTGATGAATCCGAATTGAATACGAACTCGCTTGAAATTCTTTCTCGCACTGCTCGCCATGCTTCCGCTGACATCATCGGCGGCTGCGATCACCACAAATGTGTGGAACGGATTTCGTCAGCTTAATTTTTCCGTGGATGGGCGCGACGGTCTTCTGGTCTGCCCGTCCAATGCCGCGCCGGGCAAACCTTGGATCTGGCTCACGGAATTTTTCGGGCACGAACCGCAGGCCGATCTGGCGTTGCTCTCGAACGGATGGCATGTGGCTTACCTCGATGTCCAAAATCTTTATGGCGCGCCCATGGCGTTGGATCGCATGGATCAGTTCTATGAAAAGCTGACCGGCGATTTTCAGCTCGCGTCCAAGACGGTGCTCGAAGGCTTCAGTCGCGGCGGCTTGTTCGCTTTCAACTGGGCGGCTCGCCGTCCCGACCGTGTGGCTTGCATTTACGTGGATGCTCCCGTCTGCGATTTCAAAAGCTGGCCCGCCGGTTGGGGGAAAGGCGATGGTTCGTCCAATGACTGGGTGCGCTGCAAAGCGGTTTATGGTTTGAATGACGAGCAGGCCCGCGGCTACAAGTTGAATCCGGTGGACAACCTCTCGCCGCTGGCACAGGCGAAGATTCCGATCTTAAGCGTTTGCGGTGACGCTGACACGGGCGTGCCGATGGCCGAGAACACTCTTGTGGTTCAGGAGCGTTATCAAAAACTCGGCGGTGAGATCAAAGTCATCACCAAGCCCGGAGTGGGCCATCATCCGCACAGCCTCCGCGATCCGCAGCCCATCGTGGAGTTCATCTTGCAACATTCCGCCAAGCATAGCCCCTGAAACGATTGATTGTGTCTGCGGAACGGTGTGAAATAACTCCTGAACTGTTTCCCAATCGTCGCGGCGACTAGGCCGGCATCGGTCTAGAACAGTCCTCGGCGACAAAATTGTTTTATGAATCAAAAGCTCAAAGTCGGCTTGTTCGGCATCGGTCTCGATACCTATTGGCCGCAATTCAAAGGCCTCAAGCCGCGGCTCGAAGGTTATGTCCGCGAAGTCGAAAAGAATCTCGCGCGACCCGGTGTCGAGGTGGTGAACCTTGGCTTGATTGATAATCCGGTCAAAGCGCTCGAGGCCGGACATCAATTTCGTCAGGCGGATGTGGATTTGATTTTTCTTCACGTCACGACGTATGCGCTGTCGTCCACCGTTTTGCCGGTAGTTCAGCGCGCGAAAGTGCCGGTCATCATCCTGAACCTGTCGCCAGAGGCGGCGATTGATTACGCGAACTTCAACCGGATGACCGACCGCACGGCAATGACCGGCGAGTGGCTGGCACATTGCGCCGCGTGTCCCGTCCCCGAGATCGCCAACGTATTCAACCGCGCTGGCATTGCTTTCCATCAAGTCACCGGAATGCTGCATGACGATCCCGTTTGCTGGAGCGAAGTGGACGCGTGGGTCGAGGCGGCGCGGGTGGCGCATGTGATGTTCCATAACCGGCTCGGTCTGATGGGCCATTACTACGGCGGGATGCTCGACATCGCGTCGGACACCACGCTGCAATGCGCCACGTTTGGCGGGCACATCGAGATTGTGGAAGTGGATGAACTCGCCGCGCTACGTCGCGAAGTTTCGGCCAAACAAGTCAAAGACCGCGTCGCTCACTTCAAAAGAGTTTTTGCCGTGCAGCCGGATTGTTCAACGAATGAGCTGGAGCGTGCGGCGACAACTTCCGTGGCGCTTGATCGGTTGGTGCGGGAGCACGACCTTGGCTCAATGGCCTATTATTACATGGGCACAGGCAATGCGGAAAACGAGGACGCCATCAGCTCCATCATCCTCGGCAATTCGCTGCTCACCGCGCGCGGCATTCCCGTCGCGGGCGAATACGAAGTGAAAAACGCCCAGGCCATGAAGATCATGGACACTTTCGGCACGGGCGGTTCATTCACGGAATACTACGCGATAGATTTCAAGGATGACGTGGTGCTCATGGGCCATGACG
>JBEGQI010000282.1:0-2625 GCA_041181065.1 Verrucomicrobiota bacterium
GCACGGACATCACGGCGCGCAAGCTGGCGGAGGAGGAAGTCCTGCGGCTCAACGCGGGACTCGAAGCCCTCGTCACGCAGCGCACCACCGAGATGCGGCAGGCGTTCGCCACGCTGGACGCCACGGACGACAGCGCGTTCATCTTCGACGCGGAGACCTTGCGTTTCACATATGTGAACCAGGGCGCGGTCCGGGAATGTGGCTACGCGCGGGAGGAGTTGCTGGGCATGACGCCCGTGGACATCAAGCCGGAATTTGACGAAGCACGCTTCCGGGCGCTGCTCGCGCCGATGCTCCGGGGCGAAGCCCGCGCGCATCGTTTCACCACGCTGCACCGGCACAAGGACGGGCATGACATCCCGGTGGAAATCACCCTCCAATACGTCGCCCCGCCGGGCGAACCGCCGCGCTTCATCGCCATCGTGCGCGACATCACCGAGCGGCTGCAGAATGAACGCCTCGCCCAACGCTCGCAACGGCTGGAGTCCATCGGCACGCTGGCGGGCGGCGTGGCGCATGACCTGAACAACGCGCTCGCCCCGATCATGATGGGCGTGGAACTGCTTCGGATGGAGTATCCCGAAGCGTCAAAAATCGTGGACATGTTTGCCACCAGCGCCAAACGGGGCGCGGACATGGTGAAGCAATTGCTGACTTTTGCCAAAGGGGTGGAGGGCGAGCGCGTCCCCCTCCAACCCGGCCGTTTGGTCAAGGAACTGGAGAATCTGATGAAAGGGAGCTTCCCCAAGAACATCCAGGTGGTGGTCAAATGTGACCCGAACCTCCCGCAGGTGCGGGGCGACGCCACGCAGGTGCATCAGGTGCTGCTGAACCTGTGCGTCAATGCCCGCGACGCCATGCCCCACGGCGGCACGCTCACGGTGGAGGCGAAGAGCCAGGAAGTGGATGCCGTGTATGCCAGCACCGTGCCCGACGCCAAGCCCGGTCAATACGTGGTGCTGCGCGTGCGCGACACCGGCACGGGCATCCCGCCGGAAATACTCGACCGGATTTTCGAGCCGTTTTTCTCAACCAAAGGGCCGGACAAAGGCACGGGCCTTGGGCTTTCCACCGTGATGGGCATCGTGAAAGGCCACGGCGGATTCCTGCAGGTTTATTCTCAACCCGGCCAAGGCTCGACGTTCACCGCGTATCTGCCCGCCGAGCGCGCGGGCAGTGACACGGAACTCGTCACCAAACCGGCGGTGGAATTCCGCGGGCAGGGGGAAACCATCCTGTTGGTGGATGACGAAGCTGGCGTGCGGGAAATAGGGCGCGCGGTCTTGCGGCGGCTGAATTTCAATCCGCTGACCGCCACCGACGGCATGGATGCCCTGATGCAGGCGGCGCAGCACCGCACCGAGTTGCGGGCCATCATCACCGACCTGCACATGCCGCACATGGACGGCCTGACGTTTGTCCGCACGCTGCGGCGGATGTTGCCGGATCTCCCGATCATGGTGGTCAGCGGACGCATGGAGGACGCGGTGGCCGGAGAGTTCAAGACTCTGGGCGTGACGTGCCGGCTGGACAAACCATTCACCGAAGCGCAACTGGCGGACGCGTTGAAGAATCTCCTTGCGCCGAAATGAGCAACCGATTCGGAAGGGCGGAGGGGAGTTTCGATTGAACGCGGGGACGATTTTGGTCATCAAGATTTGACCGAGTTCACGGAAAATTTTAACGCGAGTTGAATTTGAAAAATTTAAGCCCAGTTGAATTGAATTATTGCCATCATCGCGACGGCCTGCGTCCCGGCTCGATTGCCGACGCCAACGACCAGGCGCAATTCGGCGAACTCAAATTGCAGGGCGAACTCACCACGCGCGCGTGGGCCAAGGGTGTGCAAGTGATGAACGAAGGCCCGGGCCACGTGCCCATGCACATGATCGAGGAAAACATGGCCAAGCAACTCGAATGGTGCAGCGAAGCGCCGTTCTACACGCTCGGCCCGCTCACCACCGACATCGCGCCCGGCTACGACCACATCACCAGCGGCATCGGCGCGGCGATGATCGGCTGGTATGGCTGCGCGATGCTCTGCTACGTCACGCCCAAGGAACACCTCGGCCTGCCGAACAAGAAAGACGTGAAAGACGGCGTCATCGCCTACAAGATCGCCGCGCACGCCGCCGACCTGGCCAAGGGTCATCCCGGCGCGCAATACCGCGACAACGCCTTGAGCAAGGCGCGCTTTGAATTCCGCTGGGAAGATCAATTCAACCTCAGCCTCGACCCCGTCACCGCGCGCGAATTCCACGACGAAACCCTCCCGCAGGAAGGCGCCAAGACCGCGCACTTTTGCTCCATGTGCGGCCCGCACTTCTGCTCGATGAAGATCACCGAAGACGTCCGCAAATACGCCGCCGAACAAGGCATCGCCGAGGAAGAGGCGCTGAAGAAAGGGATGGAAGAGAAGTCCCGCGAGTTCACCGAGAAGGGCAGCGAGCTTTACGCGAAAGCGTGAGGTTGGTAATAAATGCCGTGCCTCAAAACCTCGCAATCTCGAATCTCGCAGAGCGACATGAAGGCCTGACGCCTGCCATCGCGGACTGTTTTTGCGAAGCTGCACGGGTTTGCCTGGATCGACATCACCAGCCGCCAGTGGCATTCGCAATCCACGAC
>JBEGQI010000283.1:0-10285 GCA_041181065.1 Verrucomicrobiota bacterium
CAGTGCCTACGGTGATGGACGAAAGCTGATTGAGACCCCGAACATCGATCGTATCGCTGCTGGCGGGATGTTGTTTCATCGCTCCTTGGTCCCCAACTCCATCTGTGGCCCCGCGCGTGCCACGGTGTTGACGGGAACCTACAATCACATCAACGGCTTTTACAACAACAGCAACTGCCGTTTCGATTCTGAGCAGACGACCTTCGTGAAACTGCTGCATGCCGCAGGGTATCAAACGGCTGTTGTCGGTAAGTGGCATCTGGAATCCGACCCGGTTGGTTTTGACTACTGGCACATCCTTCCCGGTCAGGGCACCTACTACAACCCGCCGATGATCGATAATGGCCGGCGCGTGAAGCACACCGGCTACGTCACTGATATCATCACCGACCTCTCGCTCGACTGGCTCAAGCAGCGTGACAAATCGAAGCCGTTTCTCTTGCTGTGCCAGCAAAAGGCGCCGCACCGCCCCTGGCAACCTGCGTTGCGCCATCTTAATTTCGATCGAGACCGGGTCTATCCTGAGCCGCCCACATTGTTCGATGATTACGCGAATCGTAGTCTGGCTGAGCGTGATCAGGACCTGAGCATTGCGAAGACCATGAATGAGAATGATCTCAAGCTTGTGTCGCCCGCGGGGATGAATGCCGATCAACGCAAGGTTTGGGACGCCTACTACGAACCGCGCAATGCGAAGTTCAAGCAGGCCAATCTGAGCGGCAAAGAGCTCATCCGCTGGAAATATAACCGTTACCTGCACGACTATCTTGGTTGCATCAAAGCGATGGATGAAAACGTTGGCCGGGTGCTGGATTACTTAAAAGCCGAGGGATTGGAAGAGGACACGATTGTTGTGTATTCCTCCGACCAAGGTTTCTATCTCGGCGAACACGGCTGGTTTGACAAACGGTGGATCTTTGAGGAATCGCTCCGCTCACCTTTGTTGGTGCGCTGGCCCGGCGTTACCAAGCCGGGCAGCGTCAATCGCCGGGACCTAGTGGCCAATCTCGATTTCGCGGAGACCTTCCTGGACGCTGCTGGACTGCCGATTCCGGCCGAGATGCAGGGACACAGTTTGCGTCCGGTGCTGGCGGGTCAGACGCCCGCCGACTGGCGGCAGAGCTTTTATTACCACTACTACGAATATCCCGATCCTCATCATGTCCGGCCGCATGAAGGCGTGGTGACCGATCAATACAAGCTGGTTCACTTCTACGCCCCTGACATAGACTGTTGGGAGCTGTTCGACCGGACGAAAGATCCCTTGGAACTGCGAGACTGCGCGAACGACCCGGCCAATGCCGAGACCGTCCAGCGATTGAAAGTGGAGTTGGCCCGGCTGCGGAAAGAGTTAAAGGTGCCGCCAGAAACGCCCGCTGCTGCCTTCGGCAAAACGCCGCTGAAATAACCAAACGACTCTGCTCAGGCGCTGCGACAGGGACAAGGATTTTGGCCCGGACCACCAGCAATGCGGGTCATTCCAGTCGCTTCACGCGGATGTTTTTGTAGCGGACGACGCTGCCGGGGTCGTGGGCTTGGAGGGCGAAGGTGCCTTCATCCAGCTTGCGCGTGAACTGCGCGCCGGGCTTTTGGTCGGCGGGTTCGGTGTATTCCATCACGGTCTTGCCGTCCACCTTCACCGTGATTTGATTCCCCTTCACAATGATGTGTTGCGTCCACCATTTGCCGTCGTTGGCGGCGGATTCTTTCACGTTCACCACGTCGTAGAGGCTGCCGGTTTTCTTCCAGTCCTTGTGCGTGTTGTTGACCTGCGTCTCGAAGCCGATCTTCGGCCAGCCTTCGGGTTGATACTTGGTGTGGATGTAGATGCCGCCGTTCGAATTGGTCTGCGTCATCACGTCCACTTTCAGCTCGAAGTTTTTGAAGGGCTTCGCGTCGCCGACGTAATACAGGTGGCTGCGCTCGCCGCGTGTGACGAAAGCGCCGCCCTCGATCTTCCACGTGTTGGAATTTTCAATGGAAGGCTTCCAGCCGGCGAAGGTCTTGCCGTCAAAAATCGCGGTGAAACCTGTTTCGTCTTCCGCGCGGCCATGCGCGACGAGACTGAGGCTAAGGGTGGCGAGGAAGAGGAGTTTTTTCATGGCGTGGGTTTGGCGATGGGCTTTGCGGCGCCTTGCGGTTCAAGGGTCATGGGATCGCGCAAGGGCAACTCGACGACATTGCCGCCGGCAAAATCATGCAGTCGCTCGGGGTGGTCGGGGTGGCCCTTCAGGATTTCGTCGCGCTGCCCGACGATGAGCAGGGCGACTTGATCGGGATGGAGCAGGCGTTGTGCGACGCGTTGGATGTCGGCCTTCGTCACCGCACGGAGTTTGTCGCGGTAGTTTTTGTAGAAGTCGGGATCCTTGGCGTAGCGACCGGTGAATTCCTCCTGGGCGAAGAGCCCGGCGATCTGTGCCTTGCTGGCGAAGGCGCGCGGGAAGGATTCGATCTTGGATTTGATGCTGGTGGTGAGTTCCTCGTCGGTCACGGGCTCGCGGGTCATGCGTTTCAGTTCGCCGAGGATGAGCGATACCGCATACGTGACTTTGCGAGATTGCGTCTGGCAGGAGGCCATGAACGGGGAGGGGAAGTATGTCCCCGCTTGCAGGGCCGAGCCGGCGCTGTAAGCGAGCCCTTCTTCGGTGCGGACGCGGTTCATGATGCGCGAGGTGAACCCGCCGCCGCCGAGGATGTCGTTCATGACGTGGGCGGCGAAAAGGTCGGGGTCGTCGCGCATGATGCCGGGGAGCAGAATGTTGACGCGGCCTTGGTTCACATCCTTGTTCACGACGTAAACGCCGGGCTTGGCGAATTTCAGGTCGGTCGGGATGGGCGGAGGTGTTTCGCCTTTGAACGGCCAGTCGGCGAACAGTTTTTCGAGCTTGGCGATCATTGCGTCGCGATCGAAATCGCCGCTGACGGCAACGACGAAATTCGCAGGATGAAACCAACGGCGGTGGAACACGACGAGGTCATCGTGGGTGATGGATTCCAGGGATTTCGCAGTGAAATCCCGGTTCATCCAGAAGGCGTCGCCAAAGCCAAGGTGCGAAACCTCGCGGCCTTCGATGTCGGAGGAGTCGTCATTGCGCTGCTTCATCTCCTGCGTCATCTGGTCTTTGAGGAGTTCCAGTTTGTTCTGCTGGAAACGTGGCGTGGTGAGGATGTCACGCAGGAGGCCGAGTCCTTCGTCGAGATCTTTGGAAAGCAGATTGACGGAGGCGTTGCCGGAAGTTCCCGCAACGGAAGTGGAGAAATGAGCTGCGAGGAAGGCGGCGCGTTCCTCGAGTTCCTCGGCGGTCATCTTCTCCGTGCCACCTTGGAAGAGCAGGGTGCCGGTGAGGCTCGCGAGACCTTCCTTGCCCGCCGGGTCGAGGTATTCGCCGCAGCGGACGAGGATGGAGAGGTTGACGAGCGGGAGTTCACGATCGGGGATGACGTAAGCGACCGGGCCAGACTTGAGCTGAACGCGGTATTGCTGGGCGCCGGGGGGTTGGAAACTCAGGTCGGGAAACTTGAGTTTCTCCGGGCGATCAGGGATGGCATCGGCGGCCTGTGCGCGCGGCGTGGCGACGGTGACCAGACCGAGCAGGGCGAGGATCAAAAGCGTTGGCTTCATGGGAATCATTTCTTGGCGGCTTCGAGTTCAGCGAGGCGGGCTTCCATCTTTTTCTTGATGTAGTTGAGGACGGGCTTCATGCCCTCTTGCGCTTGTGTGACGTTGGCTTCGAGGCGTGCTAGCCCTTCTTTAAATTTGGCGGCATCGCTCGCGGTCTTGAACTTGGCGGTTGCCTGCTTGGCCATCGCTTTTTGCTGTTCGTCCAAGCCGGCGAGATCCGGGTCTTCTTCCTCCGATGCTGCACCCGCTTTGCGAGTGAACGTGCAAACGGTGCGGTTCTCCTTGGTCAGATACTGTTTGGCGACGCGTTGCACGTCGGCGGCGGTGACGGCCTGGAGTTTCGGGCCGGCCTCATTGATTTCCTGCCAGCGGCCATTGCCGTCGGCGTTGAGCAGTTGCTGGAGCACCGCCATGTTTGAAGTGAGCTTGCGATATTCGCCGGCGGCGAAGTTGTTTTTGACCTTTTGGAGTTCCCGGGGCGGAACCTCTTCCTTCTGCAGTTTCTCGATTTCACGGTAGATCGCTTCCTCGACCTCGGCAGGCGTGCGGCCTTCGGCGACTTCGCCGTAGGCAAAGAACATGCCGGCGTATTTCATGCCGTGCTGTCCCGCGCCCACGTCGGTGGCGATCTTGTTATTCAGGACCATTCCCTTGTATAGCCGGCCCGTGCGCGTGGAGAGGATTTGACCGAGAATCTGCAGTGCGTAGTTGTCCTTGTGGCCAAAACCGCCGCTCTTCCAGAGGATCTCGACGGAGGGATTTGCGTCGGCTTCAGCGTTCATGCGCTTTTCGGCGATGCCCGGCATTTCGAGCGTGACTACCTCGGGCGCGGTGCGTTGGCTGCGGGGAATGCGACCGAAGTATTTTTCCGCAAGTTTGAGTGCGTCCGCACTTTTGAAATCGCCCACTAGAACCGCCGTGAGATTCTGGGGCGCGTAGTAAGTGTCGTAGAACTCGTCGGCTTGGGCCTTGGTGATGGCCGGCAAATCGGACGGCCAGCCGACGATGGGCCAGTGATACGGATGCGATTCCCAGAACATCGCCATGAGTGACTCGTCGAATTTTCCGGTGGGTGTGGATTCGGTCCGCATGCGGCGCTCCTCATAGACCACATCCCGTTCCGCATAGAATTCGCGGAAGACCGGGTGCAGCAGTCGTTCGGACTCCATCCACATCCACAACTCCAGTTTGTTCGCCGGGACCGTGATGAAATAGACCGTGCGATCTTGGGTGGTGTTCGCATTCATTCCGCTGCCGCCGGCCGCCTTGTAAACCTTGTCGAATTCATTTTGCACCATGAGGCTCCGCTGTGCTTGCACCAAGTCAGTGAATTGCTTTTCCAATTCCTGATAACGGGGCGTTTTGTTCTCCGGCTTGAGGATGTCGGTGATTTCACCACGGCGATACGCGGCGCGGATCAGGGCTTCCTCCTGCCGCATCCGTTCGCGGACCTTTTCCTGTTCCGCGATGATTTCCAGGTCGCGCTGATAATTGGTGGTGCCGATGGTGGGGGTGCCCTTGAACATCATGTGCTCGAACAGGTGGGCGATGCCGGTCATGCCGGGGCGCTCGTTCGCGCTGCCGACGTGGGCGACCCACCCCCCGGCGATGCTGGGGTCATCATGGCGTTCCAAAAGGAGCAGCTTCATGCCGTTCGGCAGGGTGTGCTCGGTGACTGGAACTTGTTGAGCCAGAAGCGGGCCTGCCACCAGAGCGAGAAACAGGATTGCGACTGGAAGACATGGCCAAGGGATGTTGCGCTGCGTGGCGCAGGAGCGGTTTTGTTTCATGCCAGATGAGAGACAAATTTCGAGGCCGGACATTCAACGATATATGGTTAATGGCAAGGGGAATATTGCGTTGACAAGCCGGGAGGCGGGTTTAGATTTGGCCCACAGCTGAAAAGCAAAGACAGGTGCCATATGAAATACATTCACAGCGCGTTCAAGTATCTGGTCTTCAGCGTAATCGCTTTCGCGATGGTCGCCGCAGTCCAAGCCCAGCAGATGGTGCAAGCCACCGCCAAGGTGGTGCGTATCAAAGGTGAGGCTCGGTATTCTACTGCCAACAACACTTGGCAGACCCTCAAAGTTGGCGATCAATTGCGGGCAGGCACGATCATTCAGACCGCAAAGGAATCTCGGGTTGACATCGTATTGGGCGACAAAGACGCAACTGCGCCGCAACGCAATTGGGGAAACACCATCGCTTATCAGCCCGAAGTGGAACAGGACTTTGTGCGTGTTTATGAGAACTCGGTGATGGCGGTTGAAAAACTGTTGGTAGCCGATACGGGTGCCGAAAAGATTCGCGAAACTTCCCTCGACCTTCGGGCCGGGAAAATTTTTGGAACCGTCAAGAAACTTGCTGCTGGTTCCAAATATGAAGTCAAGGTTCCGAACGGCGTAGCTGGCATTCGTGGCACGGTTTACATGATCAGCGCCGAACGCGTTTTGACAGTGTTGAAGGGCTCCGTTGTCATCGCTTATTCTGATGGCACGGGGAGCATCGTCACCCAGGTAGTTGTTGCTGGTCAGCAGTATGACATTCGCACCGCCCAGTTCACACCCATTCCGGAGCCCCTGATGAAAGACGGACAGAGCGCGTCGTATGATGCGCTGTCAACTCTTCCTCCTGGCTTGGAGCACTTCCCTGAGGATCATAACAATCATCACGTATCTCCTACCGCGGGACATCCCGGGTTTGAAATAGTTCCAAACTAGTTACTTTCGGTTTGGTTGAATTTCAGCCAGAGCAGCCTTGAGTTGCTCTGGCTTTTTTGTTTCCTTCGCGCTGTGAATCCTCGGTCGCGCAACCGCGTTCCTTTTCTTATCCCGGCTGCGGTCATCCTTGCGACGATCCTGCTTCGCCTCTGGAACCCGGACATTCTCACGCGATTTGAGAATGTGAGCTATGATCTGCGTGTGCGCAGCGCCCTGCGGTTCCCCGGACCGGTGGCGACCAATCTGGGTTTCGTTTACATCGACGAAGAGACCATTCGCGCGGTGCGCGATGGCGACTTCGAATACAAATATGGTCTCTACTGGCCGCGGCAGGTGTATGGCCGGGTGGTCGAGGAACTGGCGGCGCAAGGAGTTCGCGCCGTGGCGTTCGACGTGGCCTTCGGCGAGCGTCGCCCCGATCATCCGTTAGTCCGCATGGGAGATGGATTCGCGATGGAATCCGATGAGTTCTTCGCGCTCCAGATGCGACAGGCGAGCAACACCATCGTGGCGGTGACCCCGGAATTGACCTTGCCCGCGCTCTTCCGCACCAATGCCGTTGCCGTGGGCGACATCCAGACGGAGAAAGATTCTGATGGCACGCTCCGCCGCGTGCGCGCGTTCCGCACGTATCGCCAATGGCATCCTGGTTTTCTAAAGGCGCAGGCGGATCCGGATATACAGGCTGATTTGGTGCATGCTCGTGTTGAACCTGGGCAGGTCACCATTTCCGGCGCTGGTGGAGCGAAGTTCACGGTTCCGTTGGATGAACACGGGGATTTTGATCTGGCGGATTTGGGCGGCGAACAGCTTCCGCCCGGCACGCCGCGCAAAGCCAAACCCTTCGTCAGCGAACGCGTCTGGCACATGGGCATCGTGCTGGCCGCCCGCGAACTGGATCTTGATCTGGAGCATGCGGATGTCGATCTCGCCGCGGGGCGTATCATCCTGCGTGGCCCGGGGGGTGTGGAGCGCCGGCTGCCGGTGGATCGGGATGGATTCTTCCTCATCGACTGGTGTTTGCCGCCCACGGATAAACGGATTTTCGCGCGCCCGATGCACTTGGTTCTGGCGCAGGATTATCACCGCTTGAAGGGTGAGGGTGATTTTGTAGAGACCAACGGCTGGCGCGGCAAGCTCGCGGTGGTCGGTTCGGCGGTGGCGGGGGGCAATGACCTGACCGACCACGGGGCGACGCCGTTGCAGAACGACACCTTGCTGGTCAGCAAACACTGGAACGTCGCGAACTCCATCATCACGGGTCGTTTCATCCGTCGGCTGACGCTCGCTGAGGAGGTGCTGCTCATCATCGGCTTGGGAGCTCTTTCGGGCGTGCTCACGTGGCGCTTGCGTGCGGGTCCATCCGCTGTGGCCATCGGACTGACGGGGGCGCTTTTCATCGCCGCCTGCTTCGCGGCTTACATCTGGGGGCGACTCTGGATTCCTCTCGTGCTGCCGGGCACTGGGGCCTTGGCGGTGACCTGGGCGAGCCTCACTGCGTGGCGCGTGCTGTTTGAGCAGACGGAGCGCAAACGCGTGAAATCAGTTTTTTCCAAGATTGTTTCCCCTGATGTCGTTCACGAGTTGCTGCAGGCTGAAAAACTTTCGCCCCTCAACGGCGCTCGTCGCGAGGTGACCGTTTTCTTCGCCGATGTTCGTGGCTTCACTGAATTCACGGACAAGAGCCACGAAGCCGCGCTTCAGCACATCCGTTCGCACCATCTTGGCGATGCGGATGCCGCCAAGTATTTCGATCAACAGGCGGCTGAAGCGTTGTCCACCGTGAACCAGTATCTCGCCCGTGTCGCCGATACCGTGAAGCAACACGGCGGCACGTTGGATAAATACATCGGCGATTGCGTGATGGCGTTCTGGGGCGCGCCCACGCCCAATGCGCAACACGCCTCCGCCTGTGTGCGGGCGGCGATCGATGCCCAACGCGGCATCCATGAATTGAACGAGCTGCGTGCCGCGGAGAATCGCCGTATCGAAGCGGAAAACGCCGCGGCCACAGCGTCTGGTCAACCGTCCAAACCGCTGCTGCCGCTGCTTTCGTTGGGCACCGGCATCAACACCGGCCTTGCCACCGTTGGCTTGATGGGGTCCGATGCGCACATCCTCAACTACACCGTGTTTGGCCGGGACGTGAATTTGGCCAGCCGTTTGGAAGGCGTTTCCGGCCGTGGCCGTATCATCATCAGCGAGGCGACGTATCAACATCTTCGCCGCGACGATTCCAAACTGGCTGCCACTTGCGTTGAGCTTCCGCCTGTCGAGGTGAAGGGCATTCGCGAAGCCGTCCGCATTTATGAGGTTCCGTGGCGACAGCAGCCGGTTGGAAACTGAGTGGCAGTTTTCGTTCTCGTCATGCGAGGCTGCTGCGTTAGATTGCCGCCATGCGAATTGCCATTTGTCCCGGCAGCTTCGACCCGTTGACCAATGGGCATCTGGATGTCATCCAGCGTGCGACCAAGTTGTTCGACCGTGTCGTGGTGGCGGTGGCGCACAATGAAGCGAAGAAACCGTTCTTCACGCTTGCTGAACGGATGAAACTTGCCGCCGAGGCGGTCAAGCACCTGCCGACGGTGGAGGTGGATTCCTTTGATTCTTTGCTGGTGGATTTCGTGGAGCGCCGCGGTGCGCAGGCCATTATCCGTGGCTTGCGGGCGGTGTCGGATTTCGAGTTCGAGTTCCAGCTCGCGTTGATGAACCGCAACATGAACGAGCGCGTGGAAACCATCTTCATGATGCCGAAGGACACCTATTCCTATCTGAGTTCGCGCATGATCAAGGAAATCGCGCGGCTCGGCGGGGATGTTACGGCATTTGTTCCTGCTCACATCAAGGCCGCGCTCCAACAGAAGTTCACCCCCCCTCGCTGACTATGCCGCTCACGGTAAACATCCAACATTTGCTCCAGCACTCGCTCCGGTTGAAGGGGGACTTGCCGGTCGAGGAGCTTGAACTGGAAGTCAACGATGAGATGGTGCAGGCGAAGCAGCCGCTGCGCTATGATCTCGAGGTGGAGAAACTGGAAAATGCCATTCTCGCGCGGGGGCGTTTAAGGTTAAAGCTAGACTGCCAGTGTGTGCGTTGCCTCAAGTCGCTCAAACTGGAGGTGGATCTGGATGGTTGGGCGTGTCATTTACCGCTTGATGGCGAGGATGCGGTGCCCATTGTGAACGATTCCGTGGACTTGACCCTGTCCATACGCGAAGATATTCTCCTCGGGTTTCCGCAGCATCCGGTCTGCATACCGGAGTGTGGCGGCTTGAAAAGCGTCAAAGCCCCCAAGCCGGGCAAAGTGGATGCAGCGAAGAGGGGATTGCCCTCATCCGTCTTGGCCGAACTGGATAAACTGAAACTGTAGAATCAAGCAATATGGGTGTTCCGAAACGCAAACCGTCTCATAGCCGTCAACGTATGCGCCGCGCTTACAACAGCGTCCTCAAGGTGCCGCAACTGGGCGTTTGCCCGCAGTGTGCCGCGCCCTACAAGCCGCATCGCGTTTGCCCTGCCTGCGGATTCTACAAAGGCCGTCAGGTGCTCACGGTGACTGCCGGAGCTTGATTCCGTCTCATTTGCCGGACGCGGAAGGTTTGTCTTTCCGCGTTCTTTATTTATGCGACTCGCAGTGGATGTCATGGGCGGCGACCACGGGTGTGCAGTCGTCGTTCGCGGACTGAAACAGGCGCTCTCCAACGGGCTGGAGGTCACGCAGGTGTTGCTTGTCGGCAACCAGCAGGACATCGAGTCCGAGTTGCGGCGTGCATCGCTTTCCGATTCGCGGATTCAAGTCATCCACGCCAGCGAAGTGCTGACGATGGACGACAAACCGCTCGAAGGCATCCGCAAGAAGAAGGATTCCTCGATGGTGCGCGCCATCGAGCAGGTTCGCCATGGCAAGGCGGACGCGGTCATCTCCCCCGGCAACACCGGC
>JBEGQI010000284.1:0-15175 GCA_041181065.1 Verrucomicrobiota bacterium
TCCATCACCGTAGGCACTGACGGCCTGATACGCGTGATCATCAGCGAATATGAAAACGATGTTGGGCTGCTTGGCCCCGGCTGAAACCGCTCCGACCAGCAAAAGTGAAAGCAATGACAACAAGCGAGGATCCATATTCATCAATGGATGATAGCCGCCAGAGTGGACCATGGCTACCCCAGGCCACTGCGTTAAAAACGACATCAACCGGCTTACGATACCACTTTTGATGGGGGCGTTTCCAGCTTGGGACGCTGCGACGACACGACACCACGGCGGAAGTCCCGCTCCCGGAGCCAGGCAAAGATCACCGGCGTGACGATGAGGATGTGAATCAAACTGCTCAGCATGCCGCCGATGACCGGCGTGGCGAGCGGCTTCATGACTTCCGCGCCCTGACGATGACTCCACATGATCGGCAGCAGGCTCGCGACGATGGTCGCCACCGTCATCACTTTCGGACGCAGCCGCAGCCGTGCGCCGTCCTTCACGGCTTGAATCAAATCGGCGGAGTTGAACAGTGAACCGCGCTCCTCCATCCGCTTCTTCAACGTCTCCTCCAGATACACGACCATCACCACGCCGGTTTGCACCGCCGTGCCGAAGAGCGCGATGTAGCCGACCCACACCGCGCCATTGAAATTGTAGCCGAGAATTTTTTGAAGGAACACGCCGCCGCTCAGCGCGAACGGCACAGCCAGCAACACATGCGCCGCCTCCGCCGCGCTGTGATACACCATATAGAGCATCACGAAGATGATTAGCATCACCGCCGGGAACACGATCTGCATCGTCTGCGTGAAACGGCGTTGGTTCTCGTATTCGCCGGTCATCTTGTAAGTCATGCTGCCCCAGTTCATCTTCTTGAGCGCTGACTCCACGTCGTTCACGAAACCGCCAAGGTCGCGGTCCTGCACATTCGCCTGCACGTAGGCGCGCAAGCGTCCGTTCTCGCTGGCGATCTCGTTCGCGCCGACTTCGCGGGTAATCGTCGCCACCATCGCGAGCGGGATATAAGCCGCCGCCGGGCTCGCGCTCGCCGTTGAAGAACTCTTCGCCGCCCCCGCACCGCCGCCCATGCCGCCGCCAGTTGCAGTTCCACCGCCGTAACTCTCCGCCGCGCCGCCGCTCATGCCGGACTTCGTCGCAATGAGGATGCGCCCGATCTTCTCGATATCATCACGCTCGCCGCGTTCGAGACGCACCTGGATCGGATACCGCTCGCGGCCCTCGATGGTCACGCTCACGTTCTTACCGCCAATGGCGACCTCCACCGCGTCGAGAACATCCCGCGCACTGAGTCCGTAGCGCGCCATCGCGCGACGATCCACCTTCACGTTGAGATACGGCTTGCCCTGCACCCGCGACGGCGATACGCCCGCCGCGCCGGGAATCTTTTTCACCACCGCCTCCACCGCGAACGCCTGCTGTTGCAGCGCGTCGAGGTTATCGCCATAAATCTTCACGCCGACCTGCGCGCGAATACCCGTGTAAAGCATCAGGATGCGGTTCTCAATCGGCTGCAAGAACGCCGGCACGTAGCCCGGCACGACCTTCATCTTCTCAGTGAGTTCAGCCTTGAGCTTCTCGACCGTCATGCCGTCGCGCCACGCGGGATTGCGCACCACGCGCGGCAGCTTGATGAAGCCAAGCACCGTGCGGTTCGTGGAAATCCATTCCGGCTTGAGCGTAATGGTCGTCTCCAACATCTCCGTCGGCGCGGGATCGGTCGGGGTCTCGAACCGGCCCGATTTGCCCGCGACCGTCTCGATCTCGGGCACACCGGCCATCACCTGATCTTGCCACGCCATCACGCGCTGGATTTCCGAAAGGCTCGTCTTCGGCAGCAACACCGGCATGTAGAGCAAGCTCCCTTCGTTCAACGGCGGCATGAACTCCTTGCCGAAGCCCTGAACGAGGTTGGCCGTGCCTGGCCAGCCCGCTTCGCGAATGTCCTTCACCCACGCCCGCGGCAGACCGAACGCCATCAGCAACGCTGTCGCCAGCAACATCGCCGCTGCGCTGATGACCGTCTTGCGATGATTGAGCGCCCAGTTCAACACGGGATCATAAATCTTCAGCAGCAGCCGCATGATGATGTTGCGGTCCTCGCTGTGAAATGGCCCACGCACCAGCAAGCTGCACAGCACCGGCACAAGCGTGACCGCGAGCAGCGTTGAACCCACCATCGCAAACGTCTTCGTCCAAGCGAGCGGATGGAACAGCTTGCCCTCCTGCCCCGACAGCGCGAACACCGGAACGAAGGCGAGAATGATGATCGCCATCGCGAAGAAGATCGGACGACCGACTTGCTGACACGCGGCGAGGGTAACTTTCAAAGTTTCATCAGTTGTGAGCCGACAGCCCTTCTCCTCCTCCGCGCGCTCGCAATGCCGGATGACATTTTCCGTCACGACAATCGCCGCATCCACCAGCACGCCGATGGCGATGGCGATGCCCGTGAGCGACATGATATTGCTCGTGATGCCAAACTCCTTCATCAGCAGGAACGATATGAGAATCGAGATCGGCAGCGGCAGCGTGACGATGAGGATACTGCGGAAGTGCCAGAGGAAGAGGATGTGCGCGAGCGTGACGAGAATGATTTCCTCCAATAGCGCGTGCTTGAGCGTATCAATCGTGCGGTCAATCAGCGTGCTGCGGTCGTAGAACGGGCGAATAGAAATGCCAGGCGGCAGGCTCGGCCCAATCTCCGCGATGCGCTCTTTCACGCGTTCGATGACGGCCTTGGCGTTTTCACCCGTGCGCATCACGACTGTGCCGCCCACGGCTTCCGCGCCATTGATGTCGAGCGCGCCGCGCCGAAAATCGCCGCCGATCTGGACCGTCGCGATGTCCTTCAAATAGATCGGCGTGCCATCCACGGCTTTCACGGCGATGAGTTCCAAGTCCTCCGTGTTCGCCACCAAGCCGATGCCGCGCAGGACAAACTCCGCGCCGTTCTCCTCGATGACTTTGCCGCCGACGTTGAGGTTCGCGTTCTGCACCGCACCCATCACCTCGCCGAGCGACACGTTCGCCGCGCGCATTTTTGTGGAGGAGAGTTCAATCTGATACTGCTTCACGAAGCCGCCGATGCTGGCGACTTCCGCGACGCCTTGCACGCTGGAGAGTTGGTAGCGAACGAACCAATCCTGCGTAGCGCGAAGTTTGCCGAGATCGTAGCCGCCGCCAGGGGCTTTCGCGGGGTCAACTTCAAGGTAGTATTGATATACCCAACCGAGACCGCTGGCGTCCGGGCCGAGCTGCGGTTTCACGCCTTCGGGCATGTTGGCTTGGAGATAATTCAACCGCTCCAGCACGCGCGTCCGCGCGAAGTAAGTGTCCACGCCCTCCTCGAAGATAATCGTGATGAGCGAGAAGCCGAACATCGAAGTCGCGCGGACGTCCTTCACGCCCGCGAGCCCTTGCAGGCCGGTCGAGAGCGGGAATGTGACCTGGTCCTCGACCTCCTGCGGACTGCGACCCATCCAATCGGCATACACGAGCACCTGATTTTCCGTGAGGTCGGGGATGGCGTCCACCGGCGTCTTGAACACCGCCCGCACGCCCAGCGCGATAAGCATCAGCGCGCCGCACAGCACGAGGAAGCGGTTCTTCAGACTCCATTCGATGATGCGAGCGATCATAAGGAACCTCCAGACAGGCTAGGCCGCGAAGCGGCCCCACACGAATAGCCGTGGGTTTTAACCCACGGTTTGAGGTCGAACAATGGTGCGACCCCGCAGGGGTCGAATACGCGCTCCCGCTTTTCCGTGGGTTTGCACCCACGGCTATTCACGTTTTGTCCCTTTGGGACAATGACGACTGCTTTCACGGCTTCACCTCCGAACCGCAGTCGAGCATCTCCTTGCCGAACCAAGGATTGTGAATCCCAGGCTGAAGTTGAATCCAGTCCGCTCGATTCGGCGCGCCGGGGAAGGCGTCCTTCGCCATCGGGCAGCGGAACACTTTCAGGCCGACCACCCCGCTCCGGCTCTGACGAACGGCTTGCGCCAAGGCAACCGTGGCAGTGCTGAACGGATAGAACTCGCGGCGCGCCTCCTTGAGATCCTTGGCTTGGACCAGATGCGCGGCGGCTTTGACCTCCTTGGCCAATGCTTGCCCACCGGCATTTCCATCCAAGGCACGGAACAGCTTGGCCGCGGCGTCATGAGTCTGGTCGGCCAAGCCGTTGAACTTCGCCAAGTCGTCCGCGGACAACGCCAGCGTGACGGCATCCGCGTGCGTCAGGAATTCTTTCACGGCGCTCTGTTGCGCTTCCGTCAAGGCCGGCAAGCCGGCGGCGGACGCGACGACAGGCGCGGGCATGTCGGACGGAGACGCATAGGAGCGGTTCATCTCCGCCTGACCATCAATCAACAGGTTGCCGTTCACCACCACCGCGTCGCCGGCAGCGAGGCCGTCGAGCACCTCCACCACGGCATCGCCATGGCGCCCCAGCTTGAGCACCCGCCGCGCATAACCGCCGCCGCCCTGCGCCACAAACGCGACGGCTTCCGGCCCGGTCTGGATGATGGCGCTGCGCGGGATGGCCACAACTTCCGGCGCTTCGAGATGCACGACGCCATCCGCGTAGAGGCGATGCGAAAACAGGCGGCGACCATCCACGAGCGGGTTCTCCAATTCGACGCGCACCTTCGTCGCGCGCGTGGCCTCGTCGAGATTCGGATCGATGAACTTGATCGTGCCCGTGACAACTTTGCCCGGGAGCGACGGCGTGGAGACCTCCACCTTTTGGCCAACGCGAATCCACGGCAGGTCTTGCTCGTAAGCGCGGAACATGAACCACATCGTCGAGAAATCGGCGATCTCGAACAGCCGCTCGCCTTCCTGAACGTATTGGCCGGCGTAGACCTTCTTGTCCGTCACGGTGCCACTGATGGGAGCGAGCAGCGGAATCGTGAGGTTGGTTTCGCTGAATGTGCGAGGCAGTTCGGCGACCTGAGCATCACTCAATCCGAGCTGCTTCAAACGCGACGCAGCCGAGGCCAAAAGCGAAGCATCGCTGGCGCCACGCTGAACAACAAAGTAATCGCGCACCGCGGAGAGCAGCATCGGGCTGTAGAACTCGGCGAGCGGTTCGCCCGCCTTCACCTCGGCACCAACGTAATTGACGTGCAGACTTTCGATCCGCCCGCCGACGTAGGCCGACAGCACACGGTGTTTTGAGTCGTCGTCATCAATGGTGCCCGCGACGGTGAGCGTCCGCGTCAACGGCTGCACTTTGGCTTCAATCGTCTGCACGTTGAGCACGCGAATCGAATTGGTCGAAAGCGTGATGACATCACCGCTCACGTCGAAGCCCGCCTGACCTTCGTAAACGGGCGTGAGTTCCATGCCGCAGATGGTGCAGCGCCCGGGCTTGTCGGACTTGATCCACGGGTGCATGGCACTCTGGTAGTAGAGCACTTTGCGCTCGCCGGATTTGGCGGAGTCGGACTTTCCGCACCCGGCAACGAAAAGCAATACGACCAACGGGACAAACGCGATGCGGGCGGTAGTTTTGAACTTCATGGTTGGTTCACTCCATTTTGAGGGCCGAGTTGTTTTTCGAGCATCTGCAACGCCTCCATATCTGCGAGGCCGCAACACAAGACGAGTTCGGAAAGCATCTGCCATTGCTCGGCCACGGCGCGGGTGGACATCAACCGCGCCTCGAGCAACATCCGGCGCGCTTCCAGCACATCGAGGAACATGCCGTTGCCGCTCTGCCACGCGGATTGCGCGGCGGCGAGCGACTGCTCGGAACGCGGGGTGATCTCATCGCGGTAAAGCAACGCTTCGCGGCGCGCGGCATCGATCTTCACGATCAGGCCGTGGACTTCCTCGCGCACGGCAAGTTCCATGTCGGCCACATCAAACTCGGCGGCTTTGCGCTTCGCCTCTTCGCGCGCGATGTCGGCCCGGTAGCGACCGCGATTGAAAATCGGGAGGCTGAAACTCAGCATCACTTCGGTCTGCTTCCAATCGCCATTGCTGGAGTCGTTGCGCGTGTCCACACCAACGCTGACCTCGGGGTAGCGCTCGCGACGCGCTTTGTCCACAGCGGCTTCGGCTACGCGGACCTCGGCGCGCATCTTGTGTAACTGCGGCGCGTAATCGCGGGCAAAACGCACAAGGCGCTCGCTGTAAACCACCGGCGCACCAATTTCCGGTAAGAGGAGCTTGGGCCACGCTGAATCGGGCGCGCGGTTCAGCATGCGGTTGAGCGTGAACTCCTCCTGGCGCAGTTGCGCGCGGGTGGTGGTCAGTTGATCGGCGCGGCGCGCCCGTTCGTTCTGCAGCCGCAACACCTCCGGGAGCGAGCCGCTGCCGCTGCGATAACGTGCGTCCGCAGCACCCTGCATCTTTTCGCCCCACGCCAAATCCTGTTCGCCAATCGCCACCGTCTCACTCGCGAGCGCAGTGCGGATGAGCACCTTGGCAAAATCACTGCGGAGGGTTTGGAATTTCGCGTCGCTGCCGGCAACCTCCACGTTCAATTCGGCGCGCGCCATCCGGCGCATCGCGGCGGGCTTGCCCCAGAGCGGCAGCTTCTGCTCGACGCCATAAAAGATATCGCCGTCTCCCGCACGCATCATCGCCGGATCATCCGAGAACATGTAGCCAGCCTTGGCCATTGGGTCTTCCCATGTGCGCACGGCAGCGACGCCGCGGGCGGACGCATTGGTGCGGGCGGCGGACGCGGCGAGCGCAGGATTGTTGGTGCGCAGTTCCTCCGCGAGCTGGTTGATGAAGAGCGGCGTGATCGCAACGGGAGGCAGCGAATTCGTCTCCGCAAACGCGACCGCCGATCCAAAGAGCAAACTTACTAAGATTGTTTTCATGACTGAGATTCCGGTTGAACAGGCCAACTCGTGTCCGGCGCGTCGGCGCTGGACACACTTCGAGTGCGGTCAACGGAAAGTCAGATCAGAAAGGAGCAGTTCCGCTGGAACAGCGGAACGGAAGCGGCGCGAATTGAAGTCGCGGTCGTAACGGGAGAAGAAATATCAGTTGGACCGGAGAGAGAGAAGGAGAGCAGCCCAACCGGCAGGAGGCTGGACTGGTTGTGCGCGGCAGCGGGCGCAGCAGCTTCAAGGGGCGGAGCAGCGGGCGATACCGGCTGACCGACACAGCATTGGCAGTCGTCGCCGCAACAACTGCGCTTCGCCATCGGAGCCCCGCTGCTAGCCGAGACCTGAACCGCGAAGGTCTGGGCCACGAAGAGCAGCAGGCCGAAAACGATGGCGAAGGCGCGTTGCATGACAAACGTAGGATTACTTCTTGGCCGGAGCGTCCTTAAGCTTCTTCAAATAAGTCTCGGGAGACTTATCGAACTTCTTTTTGCAGCTCTTGCAGCACAGTTTGATCTCCTGACCTTCGTGCACGAAGGAGAACGACTTCATCGTCGGATCAGAATCGAGCTTCTCACCGGAGACGAGGCAGGTGTCGAGCGGATAGGCCTTCGCCTTGGAATCGGTCTTGGCGTCAGACTTGCCGGTATCCGCCATGGGCGTCGCGCCGCAACAGCCGCCGGTCATGGCGCATTCGGCAAACGCAGCCGGAGCCGCGACGAGGAGAGCGGCACCAAGCGCAATCGAAGTGAATTGGGAGATGTTTTTCATATTTTATTTTTCGTTTTGTCGAATCGTGAGCACGCAGTGTGCGTTGCTTCTGTCTCTACTTACCCCAATCCCGCCAAAATCCCGCAGGAAAATTTTTGGCTAAATCTTGCGGGAACCGGGGCGGAAAGGTGTAAAACTTCTTGGGCAGGCGTCAACGCGATGCCTGACTTTGGATCGCATGAACACAGACAAATCAAATCCGAACGACGCAGCACTCCGCAAAATCCTGCGTGAAGGCCGCCCAACGCCCGGACTGCCGCCCCGGTTCCAAGCAAACGTCTGGCAGCGGATCGAGCGCGGCGAGA
The DNA here is from genome assembly GCA_041181065.1 of Verrucomicrobiota bacterium. Lineage (GTDB taxonomy): Bacteria > Verrucomicrobiota > Verrucomicrobiia > Limisphaerales > DSYF01 > DSYF01. Next base: position 7,937 of record JBEGQI010000284.1, read on the forward strand.
GCGGCGCGAACGCGAGCTGGATCGAAGCCCTCGCGGCACTGGTGCTGAAACCACGCTTCGCCTTCGCGACAGCCAGCGCCCTCGTCCTGATCGGCGCGTTGCTCGGCATGTGGGAAGGCTCGGCACACGCACGACAGACGGCGCAAGCACGCTACATTGAATCCGTGGCGATGAGCATGTCGCGATAGCATGCGCAAACCGGCCTTCATCCTCGCGATCGCTTCGCTGGTCGCCCTCGCGGTGTTCGGCGGGGCGTTCTATTGCGCGCACTACGTCTGTGCCCAGCGCGGGGCGAAATCCACCGACGACCTCGACTGGTTGAAGATGGAATTCCGCCTGAGCGACACCGAACTGGCGCGCATCCGCGAGCTGCATGACGGCTATCTTCCGAAATGCAGCGATAACTGCATCCTCATCGCCGCGAAGAAACGCGAGTTGAACCAAGCCATCGCCGCCAGCACGAACAGCCCCGCGACGCTCGAGACGTTGCGCGGTGAAGTCGCAGCGCTGCGGAAAAAATGCCAGTCCGAGATGCTCGCGCACTTCGAGGATGTCAGCCGCGCCATGCCGCCCGAGCAGGGGCAACGCTATCTTGCCGAGATGAAGCGCATCACGCTCGGCGCGCACGAACAAGTCGAGCAGTCCATGTCAGGCACGAACCACGCCGCGCATGACCACCACTGACGCAGACGCCCAAGACCGGGCGGACATGGAACGTTTGCAACGCGGGCAGGATGCCGCGTTGAACGACCTCATGGAACGTCATGCCACGGCAGTGTTCCAGTTCCTCTGCCGCAGGCTGCAAAACGAGGACGATGCGAACGACCTCGCGCAGGAGACGTTCGCGCGGGTGTTCCGGGCGAAGGACAGTTTTGATCCGGCGCATCGCTTCAGCACGTGGCTGTTCACCATCGCGGCGAACCTGGGCCGGAATCACATCCGCTGGCGCACGCGACATCCGAACGTCTCCTTGAATGCCGAGTTGGAGCAAACCGAGCAGACGCTCGGTGAAACTTTGATCAGCGACGGTCCAGCACCCAGCGAACAGACGTTGAAGACCGAACGCGCCGCCGCTGTGCGCGCGGCGGTGCAGCAACTTCCGGAGGACATGCGCGAAGCCATCGTGCTCTGCGAATGGGAGGAACTCAGCATGGCCGAAGCGGCCACCGTGGCGAGGACGACACCGAAGGCGATTGAATCGCGGCTGTATCGCGCGCGGCAAATCTTACGCGGCGAGCTGAAGAAGTGGTTGTAAGGGAACCGACCGCGCTCCGATCAAGCTCCCCAATTCAGCACGAAGTGTTTGCCAACGCGCTGGCTGTTGGCGATGGCGTTGGTGATAAACTCTTTTCCGAGCTTCACCGCATCGGGAAGTTTCAGTCCGCGCGCGAGACCCGCCGTGATGGCCGCGGAGTAAGTGCAGCCGGTGCCGTGCGTGCTGACCCCCTTAACGAACGGCGCCGTCAGCAACAGCTCGGTGCGGCCGTCGTAGAAAACATCCACCGCCTCAGCGAGCCCGCGCAGATGGCCGCCTTTCAACAAAGCCGCACAGCCAAACCGAGCGCGGATTTCTCGCGCCGCCCAACGCAGGTCTTCCACCTCAGTCAGCTTCCGCCCGACGAGGATTTCGGCTTCATCCAAGTTCGGCGTGACGAGCGTGGCCAGCGGCAGGAGTTCCTTCTGGATCGCCGCAATCGCGGATGGCTTTAACAGTCGTGCGCCACTCGTGGCGACCATGACTGGATCCACAACCAACGGCGGCTGATGGGGACGGCGAAATTGTTCCACCACCACGCGGATGAGCGGTGTTGCAAAAAGCATGCCCGTCTTCACAGCAGCCGGTTTAAGTTCGGCGAACACCGCATCAATCTGCTTTCGCAAAATGTCCGGCGAGCAAGCTTGGATGCCCGAAACGCCTTTGGGATTTTGCGCGGTCAGGCAAGTGATGGCACTGGTGCCATGCACGCCAAGCGCGCGGAAGGTTTTCAGGTCAGCCTGAATCCCTGCACCGCCGCCGCTGTCGGAGCCGGCGATGGTGAGGGTGCAAGAGAGCTGTTTTAACACGGGCACGCCTCCTTCAAGGTATCAAGGAATCGCAATCTCGCTATGAGGCTCGTTGTCCGTATTCCAGCGCCGACGGCAGACTTCGGAATCCTCCGCCAGCTTGATGAGTTTCACGGTTTCAGCGTGACCGTCTATGAAGGACATGTTCAAAGCTCCCTCATGTCGTTGGGAGTCCGGGCGCTTCAAGTCAGACTGGAGGTAGAGAAAATAGGTCTGGTAGGCCAAAGACTTTGCGGGAATAGAATCCCCTAGGGCAATCATGTCAGCCGGATTAACCACCTTGAACATGCTTACCTTGGGAGCCGGATCACTCAGCCGCGGATAGCCCAAGCCGAAAGCATTATTACCTGGCGTCGCATTGAACCAAGCGGCTGCTGCCAGCCCGGCCACCCCAAATGAATTGTAGGCATAGCTCCCTCCCTGATACCAAGGAACATCAGACATAAATCTCAACAACCCAGAATTATTTCCTTTGTATGAAGGACAGTAAAATACCTCTTTGCTGTCCTTCATATACGCCGCGAGATTGGTTGACCAGATGGTTTGGGTGACGGCGTCAAAGCTGTGCGGAAAGAAATTCTGCGAGTCGTTCAAGTAGAGTGACAGTGCGATACTCATCTGACGTTCGTTGTTGATGCACGCCGTCCGACGGCCCGAGGCTTTGGCACGCCCCAGCGCCGGCAGCATCAACGCAGCAAGAATCCCGATGATGGCAATCACCACCAACAGTTCGATGAGCGTGAACGCCGACATGCGAGCGGAACTGGCCGAACAACGGAAGCGATTTGAGCGTTCAGGTGGCGTATTCATTTCTCGTGGCTGGGCAATCTTAGCACCGCCCCCCGCTATTGGAAAGCCCCGCAAATCGCGTTGAACTTCCCCTGCTCCACGCCATATTCGCCGCATGAACAAAGATGAAGTGGCGGATATCCTCATCAACATCGGCACGTTGCTGGAGTTGAAGGGCGAGAATCCGTTCAAGACGCGCGCGTATCACAATGCCGCGCGCACCTTGGAGACGTTGAGCGAACCGCTCGACAAGCTCATCGCTGAGAACCGGCTGGGCGACATCAAAGGCATTGGCGAGGCGTTGCAGGAAAAGATCACCACGCTCGTCACCACGGGCAAGCTGCCTTACTACGAAAAACTCCGCGACTCCGTGCCGAAAGGCTTGGTGGACATGCTGGAGATTTCCGGGCTCGGCCCAAAGAAGTTGCGCGTGTTGCATGAGAAACTCGGCATCGAGAACGTCGAGCAATTGGAACAAGCCTGCAAAGACGGCAAGGTCGCCACGCTTGAGGGCTTCGGCGAAAAGACGCAGCAGAATCTGTTGGAAGGCATCCATCGCCAGCGTTCCTACGCCTCGCGACATCTCCATGCGGACGCCATCCGTGTCGCCGAGCCGTTGCTTGAAGCGTTGCGCGAGCATCCGGAGGTGACGCGGTGTAGCACGGCGGGCAGTTTGCGGCGCTGCAAAGAAATCATCGGGGACATCGACCTGCTCGCGTCCTCCAAGCAGCCCACCGAGGTCATCGAATACTTCGTCAGTCAGCCCGGCATCCTGAACGTCATCGCGAAGGGCGAGACGAAGGCCAGCGTGTTGCTCGAAGGCGGCATCCAATGTGACCTGCGCGTGGTAAGCGATGCGGAGTTCCCGTTCGCACTCGCCTATTTCACCGGCAGCAAGGAGCACAACATCGTCATGCGCCAACGCGCCATTGCGCGCGGATTAAGGCTCAATGAATACGGCTTGTTCAAGTCGAAGGAAGAAACGCGCGACCCGGAGCTGCTCGTGAAGTGCGCGACGGAAGACGAGATCTTTGAGAAGCTTGACCTCGCTTACGTGCCGCCGGAGATGCGCGAAGCGATGGGCGAATTTGAAGCCGCAGAGAAGAACGCGCTGCCGAAACTCATCGAGTGGTCCGAGCTCAAAGGCTCGTTGCACAACCACTCCACGTGGAGTGACGGCCATCAAACATTGGAGGAGATCGCACGCAGCATGATCGGCCTGGGCCTTTCGTATTGGGCGGTGACGGATCACTCGAAGTCCTCGTTCCAAGCGAACGGCCTCGACGAAGCACGGTTGCGGAAGCAGCTCAGCGAAATCCGCGACGTGAACAAAAAGCTGGAGGATGAAGGCGAGGGCTTCCGCCTGCTCACAGGTAGTGAAGTGGACATCCTGAAAGATGGGCGCCTTGATTTCCCGGATGACCTGCTGGCCGAACTCGACGTGGTCGTGGCGAGCATCCACCAGAGTTTCACGCTGACCGAAGCGGAGATGACCGCGCGGCTCGTCGGCGCGGCACAAAACAAGTTCGTGCACACGCTCGGTCACCTGACGGGGCGTCTGCTGCTGGCGCGTGAACCTTACAAGATCAACCACCAGGCCATCATTGATGCCTGCGCGGAAACGGGAACGTGGATCGAGTTGAACGCCACACCTGAGCGCGGCGACATGGACTGGCGCCACTGGCACTACGCGAAGTCCAAGGGTGTGAAGTGCGTCATCAACTGCGACGCGCATCGCTTTGAACACGCGGGCTATCTACGGCTTGGCGCCGGCCTCGCGCGCAAGGGCTGGCTGGAGAAAGGCGACGTGATCAACACGCTGCCGCTGGGCAAGCTGCTCAAGGCACTTCAAACCAAGCGGAGCTGACCTTTTCCCCATTTTTCGGGCGATTTTTGGCTTGCGGCCTACGTGGCGGCGGCTTAACTAGCGCCCGTAAGCAACGGGTTTGGTTACGACGTGTTTATTTATAGAATGCAACAACTTCAATCGGTGAGGGTCGCTTGAGCCGCCCTTTCCCTCCACGCAGTCAGCCTTCGCAGGCCAGTTTCATCCGCATCAACGGCAAGATTCGCGCCCGCGAAGTTCGTGTCGTAGGCGACGAAAGCAAGCAGCTCGGCGTCATGTCACTGAGTGACGCCCTTAATCTCGCTCGCGCACAAGGTGTGGACCTCGTTGAAATCGCCCCCAACGCTGTGCCGCCCGTTTGCCGCCTCGTGGACTTCGGCAAGTTCCGTTACGAACAGGCAAAGAAAGAGAAGGAATCCAAGAAGCATCAGCACGCGAGCACGGTAAAGGAAATCCAGCTCAGCCCGCGCATCGACCCACACGACCTCGGCGTCAAAGTCAATCACGCTATCGAGTTCCTCTGCGAGGACATGAAGGTCAAGGTCGCGCTAAAATTTCGCGGCCGCGAGATGGCCCACACCGAATTCGGCTTTCAGGTCATTAACAAGTTCATCGAGAGCATCGCGCCATGGGGCCACCCAGATTTCCAGCCAAAGCTCGTCGGGCGCAACATCAACCTGATGATCAGCCCGCTACCGCGCAACAAGCGCGCGAAACCACCCGGCGATGGCGACGGCGCGTCAGCGGCTGCGGCAAAACCTGCAAGCGGGACAAAGGCATCAGACGAAGACGGCAAGCCTGTTCAGATCATACGTCCGGAAAACAAGTCTGAACCCAAACAAGGCGGCTTCAACAACAACCCTTTCAACTCAATCGGCTGAGCAAATGGTTTTATTTCAACCCGGACGGAACAAGTTCCGTCCGGGTTTGATTTTTGGTGAGAATCCGTGGTGCTTGAGCGGACCGCTTTCCTGAAAATTGCTGTTTGACCGGACTTTGCTTCCCCACTACCGTTTCGCCCCCGTTTTCAGGGGTTTTATGCGACATACCATCTCAGTCCTCGTAGAAAACAAGTTCGGCGTGCTGACGCGCGTGACCGGACTGTTCAGCGGCCGTGGTTACAACATCGACACGCTCAATGTCGGACCGACAAATGACCCGAAGGTATCACGCATGACCATCGTTACGGATGGCGATGACTCCACGGTCGAGCAGATCACCAAACAATTGAGCAAGCTGCCGAATGTCCTCAAAGTGCAGGATTTTTGCGCGGGCGAATATGTGGATCGTGAACTGGTGCTCATCAAAGTGGGCGTCGATTCCAAGAGCCGCGCCGAGGTCATGCAAATCACGGACATTTTCCGCGCCAAGATTGTGGACGTTCAGCCAAAAAGCCTGACGGTGGAAGTCACGGGCACGGAAGACAAGGTGGAGAAGCTGCTCGACCTGATGAAGTCGTTCGGGGTGCTGGACGTCACACGGACAGGCAAAATCGCCCTGCCCCGCAAGTAATTTTAACCAACCATTCCAAGCCTAAGAAATCAATTTATCCATGCCTGCTAAAGTCTATACCGACAAGGACGCCGATCTCGGCGTGTTGAAGAACAAAACCCTCGCCGTGCTCGGCTTCGGCTCCCAAGGCCACGCGCACGCGCTGAACCTCAAGGACAGTGGCCTCAAGGTCATCATCGGCCTTTACGAAGGCAGCAAGTCCATCGCGGTCGCCCGCGAAAAGGGTTTTGAAGTTGTGCCCACCGCGGAAGCCGTCCGCCGCGCCGACGTCATCATGGTCGCTTTGCCCGACACCAAGCAGCCCGCCTGCTACGAGAAGGACATCGCGCCGAACCTGAGCAAGGGTAAGACGCTCCTCTTCAGCCACGGCTTTGCGATTCATTTCAAGACCGTCGTTCCACCGAAGAACGTGAACGTCATCATGGTCGCCCCGAAGGGCCCCGGTCACACCGTGCGCCGCCAATATATCGAAGGCAAGGGCGTGCCCAGCTTGATCGCCGTGTATCAGAACCCCGGCAAGGATGCGAAGAAGATCGCGCTTGCTTGGGCCAAGGGTATCGGCGGCACCCGTGCTGGCGTCATCGAAACGAACTTCCGTGAGGAAACCGAAACCGACTTGTTCGGCGAGCAGACCGTTCTTTGCGGCGGCGCGAGCGCGCTGGTGCAGGCGGGATTCGAAGTGCTCGTTGAAGCGGGCTACTCCCCCGAGATGGCCTACTTTGAATGCTTGCACGAATTGAAGCTGATCTGCGACTTGATGAATGAATCCGGCATCAGCGGCATGCGTTTCTCCATCTCCGAGACCGCCAAGTGGGGCGACATCAGCGTCGGACCCAAGATCGTTGACGCTTCGGTGAAAAAGCGGATGAAGGCCGCGTTGAAGGACATCCAGACCGGCAAGTTCGCCCGCGAATGGGTGAAGGAATACAAGGGTGGCTACAAGAAATACAACGCCCTGCTTAAGAAGGGAGCCAATCATCCGATCGAAAAGACCGGCGCCAAGCTTCGCGCGATGATGCCGTGGATGG
>JBEGQI010000285.1:0-4310 GCA_041181065.1 Verrucomicrobiota bacterium
CACATCGGTATCGCCGAGGGGAAAACCAAAGTGCGCCCGCTCAAGGTGTATCACGGCAAGGTGGGTAGGGGACTTTCGGTGGAGATGTCCGTCAAGCACGGGCCAGTGACGTTGCTTTCGATAGTAGAGACAAACGAGGGTAAATTGAAATTGCTCGTGGCTGAAGGCGAGTCCGTCGCTGGCCCGATCCTGGAAATCGGCAACACCAATTCGCGATACAAATTTACCAGCGGCGCGCGGCAGTTCGTGAACGACTGGAACGCGCACGGCCCAGCGCATCATTGCGCGGTCGGCGTGGGGCACATCGCGGATAAACTCGGCAAGCTGGGCAAATTGCTCGGCATCGAAGTGTCTCTCGTTCGCTAAAAGCCAACTATGAGCTTGCAGAGCACCTTTGGCTTGGCGCTGGCCCTATGGTCAATTTGCCTGTGCAATTGCATCGCAGCGAACCCGTCAGCACCAGCATGGACAGCGCAATGGATCGGTGTTGCGGCGACTCCGGCCATCAATCTGGATGGCGCGAGTTGGATCTGGTGCGATGAGCCGGGCGTGGATGCGACTCGCAACGCACCGGCGGGAGCACGGTTCTTCCGCCGTGAGTTGAAATTGGAGGGAGCTGGGAGTGTGACCCGAGCGACGGCTGTTTTCACTGCCGACAACCATTTCAAGTTAAGCGTCAACGGCAAGTTGCTCGGTGGTGGTGATGACTGGCAGCGCCCAAAGGTTTTTGAGATTACCGGAGCGCTGCATCTGGGCAGCAACCAGATTTTAGTAGAGGTAAACAACGATCCAGCCGCTGGGCAGATCAATGCCGCCGGCTTGATCGGCAAAATCCAAATTGAGCGCGCAAATGGCTCGCAAACGGAAGTTGTAACTGATGTCGCTTGGGAATGCTCGACTCAGTCCAAGACAAGTGACCGCAAACCGGCTCGCGTGATGGGAGCTTTGGGTATCGCGCCTTGGTCCGGCGTTTCTCTCGAATCAACAAGAACCCAAAACTTGTGGACCTGCTTGCGAAAAGAATTTTTCCTGCCGGAAAAGCCCACAACTGCCCAAGCACGTATCGCGGTGGATTCCAAATACTGGCTGTGGATCAACGGCAAGCTAGCGGTGTTCGAGGGCGGACTGAAGCGCGGGCCAAATCCGCGCGACACGTATTTCGATGTCGTCGATCTCGCGCCCTATCTGCAACAGGGTAGCAACACCATCGCCGTGCTGTCGTGGTATTGGGGCAAGCATGGTTTCTCGTATAACTGCAGCGGTCAGGGCGGTTTTGTTTTTGAACTTACCGCTGGCGAAACCAAGCTGATTTCCGATGAAACTTGGAAAGCGATCCGCCATCCAGCCTATGGCAGAACGGGCGAGCCGCATCCGAATTATCGGCTGCCGGAGGACAATGTTCACTTCGATGCCCGATTGGATCTGGGAGACTGGACGCGTTGCGGCTTCGACGATTCTACGTGGTTGTCAGCTTCAACTTTTGGTCAACCGCCAGCAGCGCCGTGGAATCAATTGGTGGAAAGGCCAATTCCGCAGTGGCGCATCACGTCGCTGTTGGAATACGAAAACGCCCGCGAGTTGCCGCGCGTCAGTGACGGCAAGCCGATCATCGCCAGGTTGCCGGGGAATATCACCGTGTCGCCATATCTGAAAATCAAAGCGCCAGCCGGGCTGACGATTGATATGCGCACGGACAACTATAGGGGTGGCGGTGATTACAACTACCGTTCGGAATACGTCACTAGGGACGGCTTGCAGGAATTTGAGAGCCTGCCGTATCTCAACGGCCATTGGATGATTTATTCCATTCCTGCCGGCGTGGAGATTCTCGACCTGCGTTACCGTGAGTCCCGCTACGACACTGATTGGGTCGGAAACTTTGACTGCGACGATCCGTTTTTGAACACGCTCTGGCTCAAGGCGCGCAACACTATGAACGTGAACATGCGCGACTCGATCCAAGATCCCGACCGCGAACGGGCGCAGTGGTGGGGCGATTTGGTCATCTTGATGGATCAGATTTTTTACAGCTGCGACGATCGCGCTGTCCCGCTGGTGCGCAAGGGTGTTGATAATCTCGTGGACTGGCAAAAGCCGGATGGTGTGCTGTTCTCGCCGATTCCCGCCGGCAACTGGGACAAGGAACTGCCGCTGCAAATGCTCGCGAGCATCGGCGAGAAAGGGTTTTGGAATTACTATTTTCAGACTGACGACAAAGCGACAATTGAACGAGCGTATCCGGCGGTAAAAAAATATTTATCACTCTGGCAACTCGGCACAAACGGTCTCGCGATTCACCGTTCCGGCGGTTGGGATTGGGCGGATTGGGGCGAGAACATTGATGTGTCGGTTGGCGAAAATGCTTTGCTGTATCAGGCACTCAATGCTGCCACGAAAATGGCGCGGCTCACGGGAAACGACGCGGATGTCGCCGGCTACGAAAGAATGCGCGACACCATCGCCGCCAATTTCAACCGCACATTTTGGAACGGTAAAGAATACCGATCGCCCAGTTACACGGGTCAGACGGACGAACGCGGTCATGCGTTGGCAGTAGTTTTTGGCTTGGCGAAACCAGAACAGTGGCCGGCCATCAAAAATGTTTTCTCCAGCCAGTTTCATTGCAGTCCATACATGGAAAAATACGTTTTGGAGTCGCTATTTAAGATGCACGAACCGGATGCCGCGATCGCACGGATGAAGCAGCGTTATCAAAAAATGGTCGAGAGTCCTTACACCACGCTTTGGGAAGGGTGGGGCATCGGCAATGAGGGATTCGGCGGCGGCACTTATAACCACGGGTGGTCCGGCGGGCCAATGGCGCTGATGATGGAATACTTGGCCGGCGTTACGTCCACTTCGCCGGGCTTCGCGACTTTTCAAGTGGAGCCGCAACTCGGCCCGGTGACACGCATCGCTTCAACCACGCACACGGTTAAAGGATTGATTCAAGTAAACATTCAACGGACTGCAAACTCCTTTGAGCTGACGCTTAAATCACCGAAAGGAACTTCCGCCACGGTTTATCTGCCGTTGGTTAAATACGGTCTGAAAGAAGTGCTCGTGAACGGCAAGCCGGCTGGAACGGTTTCGGCTGTCTGCGCGCTGGAACCCACAAATGGGGTTGCACGATTTGTGGTTGAAGGTGGCGATTGGAAATTTGAGGTGCGATAAGTGTGTGGGTGAGCGCTGAAGTTGATTTTTCTTGCGGATGGCCGGACTTGCCAACCGTGTTGAAAAAAGTCCAACTTCCGAAAGATGAAGTTGCAGGACACAACCAGCCCCAGAGCTCACGGCAGAGTCAAAAGTTTGCTTAGGCGTGCGGAATCGAAGACAGCACTCGAATTGGCGGATCGTTTTCGCTTGCATCTCATCGACTTGAATTACGCGGAGGTCGGTGTTGAATGGGATTCTCGTGGTCAGCTTGAATCGGATTTTTTGCATCACATCGAGTTGGCTTTGTCCGGTCGCCGCCAGATTGTCCATGAGGGGAAGGTGATCGAACTCAGCCCTGGAACTGCTTGGTATTTGCCGGGCTGCACGCCAGTGGAACGCCGTTGCCGGGAGAGGTGCCAGCTTTTTTATGTTACCTTCCGCTGCGAATGGCTATCGGGTGTCGATCCGTTGCTGGATTGGCCTTCTCGCCGCCCGTTTAATTTGGGGCCTTGGAACAAAGATTTTTTTCAGCGTCTGGAAAACAATCCTGCCGGTCCAGATGTGGTAGCGCTGATGCAATTGCGGACCCGGATTCTTGAGTGGTTGTTCAAGGTCTTTCCAAACTTGGATGAAATTATCGATGCCCACATTCATACGCATGGCCGGTTTGAACGGATATTTGAACTGGTGGAAAATCGGCTGGGGGCGGATTTGCGGGTGGAAGATCTGGCGGCAGCTTCCGGGATGTCGGTTTCGGCATTTTCGATGGCTTTCAGTTCCAATATTGGTATGAGTCCCAAGGCATGGTTGAGCCGCCGCTTAAATCAAGAGGGTATCAAGTTGTTGCTGCAATCTGAGGGGACCACCAAGGAGATCGCGCAAAAGTTGAAATTCGCCGACGAATATCATTTCAGCCGTTTCTTCAAGCGCTTGAATGGCGTATCTCCAAGGCCTTTCCGGTTGAAACACTCGGAAACCAGCCGGCTGGGGAAAGGTGCAAAACTCTCGGGAATTCGCAAAGTCGACAGCGGGCGGTCATCGGAAGGATGGCGTGCAAGAACATCCTAAACGGACGCGGGGATGATTCCCGCTTAGTGACGCCCGCCTTGTAACCTGCATCTGTCTGGATTCTTCGCTCAATGCAGATGTTGCAT
>JBEGQI010000286.1:0-3540 GCA_041181065.1 Verrucomicrobiota bacterium
GGTTTTGCGCGGATGCTGACCGGTTTTAACGGCGTATTGCTCGGCAGGCAGGCCAAAGGAATCCCAGCCCATCGGATGCAGCACATTGAAGCCAGCGGCGCGACGGTAACGGGCGAGAATGTCCGTGGCGGTGTAGCCTTCCGGATGACCGACGTGCAATCCCGCGCCGGACGGGTAGGGGAACATGTCGAGGATGTAGAACTTGGGCGGCAGGGCCTTGGCGTCGGCGACCTTGCCTGCCAAGGCGTGCCGGATGCCGAACGGATGATGGGCGGGCACGGTTTCGCCGGGATTCCAGGCTCGGAAGGTCTGTTCCGCGTCCCAGGCTTGTTGCCACTTCGGTTCAATCAGATGAAACGGATACTGTCGCCGCGACATAATAGGGCGCAGAGGATGTGGAAAGCGGCTGGGCCCGGCAATGGCAGACTTTGCCGGGTTGGATGGCGGGGTAAATTCCGGGTTTTGACATTTATTCGCCGTGGGTATAAAAGTTCTGTATCCACAGTGCTATGACACGGCCACGGCAAGACACCGGAAGCGCATCAACGGTTTTATCACCGAGGCATGGTTTTACATTGGTCGAAGTGTTGGTGGTGATTGCCCTGATTGGAATTCTCGCCGCCCTCCTGCTCCCGGCGTTGGGTCGAGCCAAGGCCCGCGCACAGGGAATCTCTTGTTTGAATAATACGCGGCAGCTTTGCTATGCGTGGATTCTTTACGCGAACGATCATGATGACCGGCTGGCTTACAACTTGGGCGGTGACTCAACGCGCAAGACGGTAGCGCCGCGGACGAATGTGAACTGGGTCAACAACATCATGACTTGGGAGTTGGATTCAGATAACACCAACATGGCGACGATCACCGATGCTGCGTTGGGACAATATGCCAATCGGTCCACGAGCATTTACCGTTGTCCGTCCGATTACACTTTGAGTTCGTATCAGAAGCAGGCCGGTTGGTCGTCGCGTGTGCGCAGCTATTCCATGAACGCCATGGTTGGTGACGCGGGCGAACTTTCCGCGTCAGGCTCCAATCAAAACAATCCGGGCTACGTCCAATTCTTCAAGATGGGCCTGATTCCGAAGCCATCCGAGATCTTTGTATTCCTAGATGAGCACCCGGACAGTATCAATGACGGATACTTCCTGAATCGGGCGGCCGAACGTAAGTGGATTGATTTGCCCGCTTCGTATCACGACGGCGCCGCGAGTTTTGCGTTTGCGGATGGTCATTCACGGATCAAGAAGTGGTCGGTGACTAGCACAAAAGTTGCCGCCCGTCCCGATGCGGCCATACTGCCGCTTTACTTGCCCAAAACCGATGTAGCAGATTTCAACTGGGTCATTGATCACATGAGCGTGGACAATGGTTCGATTGGAACTTCACACGGTTATTGATTTGCTTTTGTCTTACCAAACCAAGTTCCTCTGAACTCAGTGATTCTCATTCAGGTAGCGCTTCAGCAGTGATTCGTCGCCCGTAGTTGCCAGGAGATATACCAGTCCATCTTGGTTCCAAGATGCCGTGGCTGTGTCATTGGTGTGAAGAAGGTTGGGCTTTTGGGTATTCGGTGAACCCTCTGCCGCTTTGTCTGCGATGACGAACAGAAACAAGTCAGTCTTCTCTCCCGGCGGCAGCGGCCGACCGGAGTGGAAGCAGACCATGGAAACTCGATGGCCTTGCCAAGACAAGACGCCGCAGCCTGTGTAGGTGGCTGAAGCGAGAGCGGTGGGCAACTGGTAATCTGCCCGCGCCTGATGCTTCTCAAGGTAGCTGCGGATTTCCTTCGGATCATGGGTTTCCAGATCCATACCATAGGTCCTGAGCGCCGTTTTGAGCATGCGCATGCGGTAGGCGTCGTAGCTCAAGTCATTTGTTGTAGTGGTATGCTTCCAGACCCAATTTCCAATCAAGGCCATCGAGACTAGAATGGCCACAAGTGCTGCGGGCAGGAGGAATTTGCGCCTACGCGCAAGGACAAGTTCTGCGCGATGTTCGGAGATGATTTGCTCTTTGAAAGCATCGGGGACGTGGATACGGACGAATTGCTCCCTTATGGCGGACTGCATGGCTGAATGCCTGGCAAACCACTCTTTGATTTCCGGGTCCGTTTCCGCCATCGCAAGTGCTTTTGCAAATGCGTCATCCTCAGCATCACTTGCCCATGGGCGATAGAGGGAGAGGATCCTCTTGGCTTGGTCGCGGGTCATGAGGTCAATCCTCCTTCTACTTTCTTGGGGGTGAGCGGGGTATCAGCAAGTTTTTGCTGAAGCTGGTTCAATCCACGGGCGATCCGTGATTTGACAGTCCCCATCGGGATGTTGAGGATGTCGGCGATTTCCTTGTAGGAGCAATCTTCCAGGTAAAAGAGGGCTACTGGGGCTTGAAATACCGCATCCACTCTTTTCAAGGCTGAAACCACTTGGGCCATATCAATTCCGCTGACATTGACTGGTTCGACCGTCGGTAATTCTGCCTCGGCACTTTCCAAATCCGAATGTGGAAAGTTTGTCGTCCGTCGTCGCGATTCTAAGAAATGCCGATGCAGTGTGGTGAACAGCCATGTCTTCACTTTGGTGGCCTCGCGAAGTTGATGTCCCTTCTTGGCCCACGTATAGAAGGTCTGTTGTGTCAGATCGCATGCGTCGGATTCATCCCGGCTGAGACTGAATGCAAACCGATAGAGTGGCTCGTAAAAGCGAGCCACCAGCGATTCAAAATCCAATTCACCAGCCATTTAGTAACGATACGAGGCCCCACCCAGCGGAATGTTCCCGCTCCGCCGCTAGAAAGAATAAATTCAGATATTTGCCGGGTGAGTTCTAGGCCAAATTCAAGCGTAAGATTTGGGGGCGCTGGCAGTCTTCAAATGGGGTGGCGCGGTGTCTTGTCGGAGGAATCATCGGCATGCTGGGAACAAAAACGCCGTTGATGTTTCTCATGTTTGTGCGGGCAGAGACAACATCGAGGCAGAAGTGTAGGCGCGTTTGGCCGGCGGTGTTTAGGATGCGACTAAATACAAGAGTGCCTTTGCCGAACGATGCGCCCAAACACTTGGTTGTTGCATCATGGCAGATTGATTTTTGGCAGCCGGAGATCAAGCCGTTGAAAGCAGCCGAGACGCGGCAATGTTTCCAAGGACTTGACGCAGCGCATGGTTTCTAAACGAGACGGAATGCGCTTAAACTCCTCGCTGCTTCGTTGTCTCGCTGCCGGGGCGCTTAGTTTGGCTGCAGCTGCAGCCGCATTTCTGTTGGCAGTCTACCTGAGTATCTAAATCAGCCAGCTGGTTTGATCAGGCTGTAATTCATCTCTATTCCGCAAAAAACGGGCAGCCATTGGCAAAATCAACGTAGCTGGATCGTCCCCTTTGACGGAGCCTGACGCATACTGACAACAAGCTGTTGCCATGTCGTCAGACCTCCATCGCCCGCTTCGTCGGCGCGAGTTTTTTCGGGCAGCCGCCCGGTATGGCTCGCTGACTGCCATCGGTGTCGCTGCTTATCTCACCAGCCATTCGCGGAAGGGCCAAGCTTG
>JBEGQI010000287.1:0-7678 GCA_041181065.1 Verrucomicrobiota bacterium
TCCCTGAGGATCCGGATAATCTGCTCCGTCGTATGATGTGTCTTCTTCATGATGGTTTTCTTTTCGTTATCCGAAAAACCATCTCACCCTCAATGGCCTAGTTCAGGGGGGCCCAATCACGGGGTGTTGGGTGATGGGGCCCAGTTCCATTGTCCGATCATCACTCCGGTGATGATGGTGGCCATCGCCCACCAGAAGTGGGTGGATACGGTTTCGCCCAGGGTGTAGTGCGCCCAAGTGGCGGTGCTGAGCGGGATGAGGTTGTTGAAGAGATAAACGCGGCTGGTGGGCCAGCGGCGCAAGGCCATGTTCCAGATGGCAAACGCCGCGACGCCGCCGGCGACGACGCAATATGTCTGGATGCCGAGTTGCGCGGGGGTGACGGCGATGCCGGCGCGGGCAACTTCAACGCCGGCGAATGGAAGCAACAGGACGCCCGCGCGCCACATGGTCTGGGCGGAGACTTCAACGCCGCTCAATCCTTGGGTTAGCACGCGGCATTGGCGGCCGTAGTGGGTCCAGAGGACGCTGGCGGCAAGCCCGAGGAGTTCGCCGGGCAGGTTGACGCTGCTGGAGCGGAGTTCGGGCCAGAGCAAGAGGAAGACGCCGCTAAGGGCAAGGAGCGCGGCGCCGTAGCGTTGCACGGCGAGCCGGGCGTTGGCGGGGTGGCCCTCCCAGAGCAGGGCCCAGACGGGGGCGGCGCCGAGATACAGCGCGACGTGACACGCGGAGGTGTAGCGGAGCGACCAGTTGAAGCAGACGATGTAGGCGGCGAGGCTGAGGCCGCCGCGGAGCCAGAGTTGCCGGCTGGCGTCGCGGGAGATGTGATGGGGCTCGCCGAACCAGCGGGTGAGTCGGAGCACGCCGAACAGGAGCAAGCCGGCGCAGAGGAAGCGGGTGCCGCCGGTCCAGATGGGCGGCCAGTGCGCCGCGTGGACGAGATGGCGCGTGCCGGCGTTGTTGCCGCCCCAGAGGATGACGGCGAACACCACCGCCAGCGCGACGAATAGATTGGACCGGCCCGAACGCACGCGGTGGGTTAGTGGAACGCCATCGCGAGTGCAACGGGAATTTCGTTGACCGCTTCCGAACGCGTCTTACTTTGCGCGCATGGATCATTCACCCGGATTTCTAAAACTCGTCAACGAGGAGAAGCTTTACGTCAAAGAGATCAGCCTGGACGAGGCGCGTCGCCGGCTGGCGGCGAATCCGAAGTGCGTGTTGCTGGATGTGCGTGAGGACGGCGAGTGGTCGAAGGGGCACGCGGCGGAGGCGGTGCATCTGGGCAAGGGCGTGCTGGAGCGGGATCTGGAGAAGTTGTATCCGAGCCCGGACACGGAGATCCTGATGTATTGCGGGGGCGGTTTCCGTTCAGTGCTGACTGCGTCCGCCGCGCGGCGGATGGGTTATTGGAATTGCTGTTCGATCATCGGCGGCTACAAGGCGATGGTCGAGGCGAAGTGGCCGATGAAATCGTAAACGATCCCGCGTCACTGCCGCAGCTTGCCGAGATACCAGCCAAAGGCACTTTCCAGCCCGGCCTCTAGGTTGAACTGCGGCTCGAACTCCAGCAGCCGCTTCGCTTTGGAGATGTCGGCCAGTGAATGCGGGATGTCACCCGCGCGGAATTCACGGTAGTGCGGCGCGGCAACGGGGACTGCGGGCAGGCATTTCTGGAATTGGAGCTTCAGCTCGTTGAACAGCTCGTTCAACGTCGTGCGCCGACCAACCGCCACATTGTAAACCTGATTCCACGCATCCGGGTTCGTTGTGGTGGCGGCGAGCACGTTGGCTTGAACGACGTCGCCGACGAAACAGAAATCGCGGCTGACGGAGCCATCGCCGTTGATGAACACCTGTTCGCCGCGGATGAGCGAGGAGATCCATTTGGGGATGACCGCCGCATACGCGCCTTCGGGGTCCTGTCGCGGGCCATACACATTGAAGTAACGGAGGCCGATGGAGCGAAAGCCGAAGGAGCGATGATAGGTGGTGCCGTAGATTTCGTTCATCAGCTTCGTCGCGGAGTAAGGCGACAAGGGAGCGCCGATGACGTCTTCGGTCTTGGGCAGCTCCGGGGAATCGCCGTAAACGGCGCTGCTCGAGGCATAGACGAAGCTCTTCACCCCGGCGAGTCGCGCGCCATCGAGCATGTTCAAGAAGCCGGTCACATTGCTGTCCTGGTAACGGACGGGATCAGCAATGGAGCGCGGCACGGATCCCAAAGCGGCTTGATGCAACACCGCGTCCACGCCCACACACAGACGCTGACAGAGCGCAGCATCGCAAATGTCACCCTGCACGAATTTGAACCTGGCCCACTGCTCATTCGCCACGGCAGCGCGGACCTCATCCAAGTTGACCTGATGACCAGCCACGAAGCTATCCAGACCGACGACACGCTGATTCAATTTGAGCAGGCGCTCGACGAGATTGGAAGCGATGAAGCCCGCGGCCCCGGTGACGAGCCACGAACGCGGCTGCGCCGTTAATTCAGCCTCAATCTTTTCCCAACGAGTGGACATTGGGGGGCATTGTAAAGAGACGGCCCCGCAAATGCCAACCCCAGCTTTCCGGGCACATTCCGCTTGCGAGCACCGCTCGATTCCAGACAAAGTGCGCGGTCCACCGGTTGTAAGCGTCAAGGTGGAGTATGTTTAATGGATACCGACGAGCGGCAAGTGATTGATTATCTGAAGAGCTGGCCCGGCATGTTCGTTTCCGCCCGCGAGGTGGCGAGACGTGCGGGGGGCAAGCGACGTTTCCGCGACGAGCCGCAATGGGTCTACCCCGTGCTGTCCCGATTGGTCGAGCAAAAGCACATCGAAACGGACGGCCTGGGTCACTACCGATTTGCAGCCAGCAGAAACGCCAAGAAACAACGCGGGCAATGGATATCTCCCCATGTCAGGCGAATTTTGGAGCGAAGCGGCAAAGACTTCGGGGAAGTGTTGGACCTGCCAGACGAGGAAACGAGCCAGCAGTAAACGTGGCCGAGTCCGCGCTTGAGTCTGCCCTCGACTCGCGCAACTCTTCCCTTGCCGCTGGCTAAACCGGCGTCACGAGTGGAAGAAAAACAAGTCAAACAAGTGAGTTGGGCCCGCAGGCTCATCATCGGACGCAATCCCAGCGTGACCCTGATTCGTGCGATCATCCTGGGCTTGATCACCGCGGTCTGCTTTAAGACCGCCATTCTCCCCGTTCGCATCACCGGCATCAGCATGCTCCCAACGTATCAGGACGGGGCGGTGAACTTTGTTAATCGTCTCGCTTACCGCAACCGGGACCCGCAACGCGGGGATGTCGTTGGGGTGCGCTTCGCCGGTCCAAGCATCATGCTGATGAAACGCGTGGTCGGCTTGCCTGGCGAACACGTCGGCTTCCACGAAGGGCATGTCGTCGTCAACGGCCAGATGCTCGAGGAACCGTATCTCAAGTGGCCATCGAAATGGGAGCGAGAGCCAGTGCTACTAGGACCGGATGAGTTCTTGGTCGTCGGTGACAATCGAAGCATGCCGATTCAAGATCACACCTTCGGAGCCGCGAAACGCGAACGTATCCTTGGCCGTCTGATATTATGAAGTGGATCGCCCGACTTTCCGCTCTTGCCATCCTTGCTGCCATCACATGGTGGATCTGGGCCACGTTTTTCCCCGGCCCGGAAACAGTTATCCGGAAGCGGTTAAACAAGGTTGCCACGCTGAACACGTTTGATGCCAAGGAGGGACTCATCCCCCGCGTCGCCAACGTGCAGGAGCTTATGACTTACTTCGCCCCGGAGATCGAAGTCGTCGTGGACACCCCTGCACAATCGCGCCAGGCAATCTCAGGCCGTGACGATCTCCAACAAGCCGTGCTCGGTGTGCGCTCGATGCTCCGGGGACTTAACGTGGAATTCCTCGACACCCAAGTCACGCTGTCTGCTGATCAATCCAATGCAACGGTCAGCCTCACCGCCAAGGCCCGTGCGCCTGGGGACCGCGACTTCTTCGTCCAAGAACTGAAATTCCTGCTCCGCAAAATCAACGGCGAGTGGCTCATCGTCCGCATCGAAACTGTGCGCACCTTGACTTGAACCGCGCATGTTTCCCGCCGTCCTCACTGCGACGTTGTTCGCGCTGTCCGTCATTTTCGGACATCGCGCCGCACGTCTCATCGGATCGCTCGAAGCCAATTTTTGGCGCGTTGTCATTGCGACGGTCATCTTGACTTTGTGGGGCTTCACGTTCGGAACCGGTCTAAGTGGAGGTGCGGTGGCTTGGTTTGCGTTGAGCGGTGCGGTGGGAATCGGCATCGGTGATTACGCCTACTTTTACGCCCTGCCAAAACTCGGGCCGCGAACCACCGCCCTCTTCAATCAATGCCTCATGGCCCCGTTCGGCGCGCTCATCGAATGGATCTGGCTTGGCGTGCATCCCAACGCAAAGCAAGGATTGTTCTGTGGTGTGACACTTATCGGGGTTGGCATCGCCTTGCGATCTCCCAAGGGAAACGAAACGATGAGGCGCATCACTCCGATCGGCGTGTTGCTCGCCATGATTGGCGCGGCAGGCGGTGCGACTGGCGCGGTCGTCAGCCGCAAAGGCTTCGAAGTTGTCAAAGCCAGCGGACAGCACCTCGACGGCATCACCGCTGGATTCCAGCGCATGATCGGGGGCTTTGTCATCTCCCTCGTCGTTTACGCGATACTCCGCCTTGCGCATCAACGCACGCAGGCAGACCTCGAGTCAGCCGGCTCCCCTGCTCCAATCGAAAAGCCGCAGCACATCTGGCCCTGG
Organism: Verrucomicrobiota bacterium; assembly: GCA_041181065.1. Taxonomy (GTDB): domain Bacteria; phylum Verrucomicrobiota; class Verrucomicrobiia; order Limisphaerales; family DSYF01; genus DSYF01. Next base: position 4,779 of record JBEGQI010000287.1, read on the forward strand.
ATTTTAGCCAACGCGCTCGCCGGCCAGACGTTCGGCGTCAGTTGCATGCAATGGGCGCTCGCCAACAATACTTCGGCCACTGTGCTCGTCATCGTTTCCACCACGCCCATTCTCGTGATTCCGCTCGCGCATTTTTTCGAAGGCGAACGCATCACACCACGGGCCGTCATCGGCACGTTAATCGCCGTTGGTGGCGTTGCAGGATTGATTCTATCGCACTGACGCGGCAACTTGCGCCATGCCTGACGAACTTGCAGCCGCCGTTGAATCGTTCGGACTGACAAAGTATCGCCGTCACATTTTCCTTTGCACGGATGCGGCGAAACCAAAGTGCGCACCGCAGGAAGAATCCGCGCGTTCGTGGGAATTTCTCAAAGCCCGCCTGAAGGAACTCAGGCTCGATGGTCCCGGGGCGCTCGTGTTCCGCACCAAAGCCGCGTGTCTCCGCGTATGCACACAAGGCCCCATCGCCGTCGTCTATCCCGAGGCGGTCTGGTATCATTCCTGCACGCCTGCCGTGTTGGAACGAATCATTCAGGAGCACCTCATTCGTGGCCGCGTTGTAAACGAGTTTGCTTTTGTGCAGAATGCCGCCGCCCGTTTAACATCTTAAGACTTCATGAAAACCAAAGACCAAATCATCTCCCAACTTTCCAACCCTGGCGTCGTGGCCGTGGTGCGCGCACCGAAGACAGAAATGGTCATTCCGCTTTCCGAAGCACTGCTCGCCGGAGGCGTCATCGCCATTGAAATCACCATGACCACGCCCAACGCCATCGGCGCCATCCGCGACGCCAGCGCCAAACTCGGCGACCGCGCGCTTATCGGCGTCGGCACGGTTCTGGATGGCGACACATGCCGCGCAGCCATCGCCGCCGGAGCTGAATTTGTCGTCAGCCCAATTTGCCAAACAGAAATCCCCCACATTTGCCGCGCCGCGCAGAAGCCGTGCCTCTTGGGCGCCATTACGCCGACTGAAGCCCAATATGCCTACGAACTCGGCGCGGACTTCGTGAAGTTGTTCCCCGCCGACAACCTTGGTCCTGCCTATATCAAGGCGTTGCGGGCCCCGCTACCACACCTAAAGATTGTCCCAACCGGAGGCGTGGACCTGAACACCATCGGCGATTTCTTCAAAGCCGGATGTCCTGCGGTTGGTGTCGGCGGCTCATTGGTGTCGGCAAAATTGCTCAATTCCGGTGATTGGGCTGGATTGACCAAGCTGGCCGCGCAGTTTGTCGAGGCTGCGAACAAGGCAAAGTCAGCCTGAACCTTGAATTGGCGCACCCCTTGCTGATTCTTAAGCATGAACGCAGCTGAATATCGCGCCCGTCGTGCGACGATCGAAGACTTGCCCGCACTCTCCGCGCTCTGGCAGACGATGCGCTTCCCTGCCGGCGAGTTGGAGCGACGGCTGACGGAATTCCAGGTGGCCATCGATGGTGCTGGGAGTGTCCTTGGTGCCATTGGCTTTCAAGTCGCGGGCAAGAACGGACTGATTCACAGTGAAGCCTACACAGACTTTGGATTGGCGGACGCGTTGCGCCCGATCATCTGGGAACGATTGAAAATGGTGGCCGCCAATCACGGCATCGTGCGGGCTTGGACCCGCGAACCAGCTCCATTCTGGCTGCAAATCGGACTCACACGCCCCGACGAGGAGGCCATGACCAAATTCCCACCAACATGGAATGATTATCCCGGTGACCTGCTGGTAATCAAACTGCGCGAAGACGTGGAGGAAGTCCTCTCGGCTGACAAAGAGTTTGAGATGTTCAAACAATCTGAACGGGCACGCTCGGAGGCAGCGTTAAGCGCAGCCAAAGGATTACAGAAGGCTGCGGCCATCGCAGCGTTGATCCTCGCCGTCGCAGTGATTATCGGACTCATCTACATGAACCGAGCAAACCTCGCGGCGTATTTCCGTCGTTGACGCGCCTCAAATCAGCCAACCGGCAGCTTGAAGTCATCCGCGTGATAGGAACTACGAACCATCGGACCGCTTGCGACGTGAACGAACCCAAGTGACCGCGCCATCTCTCCGTAAGCCGCAAACTGGGCCGGCGTAACAAACGCAGCGACCGGGCGCTGTTGTAAAGTCGGCTGCAGGTATTGACCCAGGGTCAAAAGATCACAGTTCACAGAACGCAAGTCGCGCATCGCTTCAACCACCTCGGCTTCCGTTTCGCCCAACCCAACCATCATTCCTGATTTGGTGTAGATGCGCGAAGAAGCCTTGCGCTTCACCTTGCCAAGAACGCTGAGCGAACGCTCATAGGTCGCGCGATGCCGCACAGATGGCGAGAGTCGCCGGACGGTTTCGATGTTGTGATTGAAGATATGCGGGCGCGCGCCTAACACCATGTCAATTGAGGCATCGTCATCCTGAAAATCCGGCGTCAACACCTCGATGATGATGCTGGGATTCAGCGCACGGATGGCTTCGATCGTCTTTTGAAAGTGTTCCGCTCCGCCGTCCGCCAGATCATCGCGTGCCACCGCCGTGACGACGACATGCTTTAGTCCAAGGCGCTTGGTGGCTTCGGCCACTCGCATCGGCTCCTCAGCATCGAGCGGCAGCGGCTTCGCCGCAGCGATAGAGCAAAAACTACAGGCGCGCGTGCAACGGTCACCCGCAATCATGAATGTCGCAGTCTTCCGGCTCCAACATTCCCAGTGGTTCGGGCACTTGGCGCTCTCGCAGACGGTGTGCAGACGAAACTCCGAAAGCAACGCCCGCGTTTGTTCAAAAGTTGAACTCGCAGGCAGCTTGAGTCGCAGCCACTCGGGCAATCGCGGACGGGTCTTTTGTTCGTTGACGATGCTAGTTTCCAATTTCTTTCTCCATCCTCTCCCAAAACGGCGCGAGTTCTTCAGAACCAAAGTCGGCGAGAATCTCG
>JBEGQI010000288.1:0-6219 GCA_041181065.1 Verrucomicrobiota bacterium
CGCCACGCTCAGCACGGACAGCGTGGCGCGCCGTTTGTTGCGCAGGGCGTTCTTGATGATGAAGCTGCTGATGGTCATTTCAACAGCTCACCCTTTTCGAGATGGATGCTCCGCGAACCGAACGCTGCAGCCTTGGGATCGTGCGTCACCATGATGACCGTTTTGCCAGCTTCACTGCTGAGGAGTTGCAGCACCTTCAACACTTCCTGCGCACTGTGGGAATCAAGATTGCCTGTGGGTTCGTCCGCCACCACAAGCTTTGGGTCCGTGACCAGCGCCCGCGCGATGGCGACACGTTGCTCCTGTCCGCCGGAAAGCTGTTTGGGAAGATGGTGCGTCCGGTCGCCGAGACCGACGATACCCAGCGCATTCAGGACACGCTTCTTCCGCTCGCCGCTACCCAACCGCGTCAGCAGCAGCGGCAACTCCACATTCTCAAACGCCGTCAGCACCGGAATGAGGTTGAAAGTCTGGAACACGAACCCGACGTTCTGGTTCCGCCAATCGGCGAGCTGCGATTCATTAAGCTTGGTGACGTCTACGCCTTGCACGAGACATTCGCCGCCGGTGGGCCGGTCGATGCCGGCGATGATGTGGAGCAGCGTGGATTTGCCGGAGCCGGACGGACCCATCAGCGTGAGAAATTCCCCCGCCGCGATATCCAGCGTGATGCTATTCAAGGCCGTAACCTGAATCTCGCCTTGCGCGTAGACCTTCGACAGTTTGCGGATGGTGACAATGGGTGCAGCGGCCATAAGTGCCCGCAACAGATAGTGCAGAAGTGCCACGTTGGCAACCGGCGCCCGGAAAAAATCAACGCCGCTTGCCGCCCGCCACGGTCAGGATGACGCACAGGAGCAGGAACACCCACGTCACGGAATAGACCCGGAACGGATAATCCCACCGCGCCTGCAGCAGGCAACCCGCGAGCGCCAGCCATAACATCCATTTGAACCGGGAGCTGGACTGGATGGGCGCCCTGAAAACAGAGTGTGCGAGGACAGTGATCAGCGCCAAGAGGATCAAGCCAAAGCCGACCCAGCCGAAAGTGAGCAGCAACTCCAGCCAGTCATTGTGCAATTGCGCCGGCCAGTATTCGTCATGCGACTGACGGTAGATCTGGAACATGTGCTCAAAGGTGCCCGGTCCCGTGCCAAAGACCGGATGGTCGTGCGCAATGAGCCGGGCGGTTTGATACATGGCCTCGCGGGTTGCATATCCGCCGCCTATCTCAGAAAGCCGGTCACTCAAACTGCTGCCGCCAAAATACCAACCCACCGCAAGCGCGATCAGACAGATGGCAAAGACAGAAAGTTTCAACAAACCGCTGGCACGCCCCTCGGTGAAGAAAACAATCATCGCTCCGCCAAGCATGAGAATAGCTGTGAGCGCCCCAGCCCGGCTCGTGGATATGATAGGACCAGCAGCGATGACCACGGCGCAGACCAGCAAAGCGTGCCGGTGCCAGAAAGAACTGTGTCGCGCTGCTTCAACTCGTTGGCGCCACCACCACAGTCCAAGCGCCACCGGCCAGACGAGGTTCAGGTATTGCGCAGCATTTGAACGGTAGGCGTAAGGACCAAACTCACAATTCCCCCACGGGTTGACCTGCGGCAGGACCAGAAAGAGCAGTTTGTCAGTCCCACTCAGGCGCTGGATGATGCTCTCGACGGAGACCAGCGCAGCGTTGAGGCACAGCCACCACAGCAGCAGTTGAAGCCGCGCCGGAACGGAGCGAATGGCGCGTTCTCCGGACCGAGCGCGCCGCGCCTCTTCCGCCGACATGCCCAGGAGCCAGTCGCGAACGGCCCAGAACGCCGCAGCGTAGGCCACGTATTGGATCACGGAGCGCCACGTTTCAGCGCGATGATAGGTGTGCGGAAGCCACGCGATGTAATCGCGATAGTCCAGCGTAAGCGTGATGGGATTGTAATCCGCACGCGCGTTCACCGCGGCCACCACGCAGTAACCCAACAGGCCCAAGGTGAACGCCATCAGGACAACCGTCAAAACCCGGCTACCGGAACAACCAAATCCGTCGGTAGTGTCAAAACGCAGCGGTTGATGTCCCGCAAAGCGTCGGACCCAAACCTTAAACGCAAAGAGAGCTCCCAGCACTGCCGCGCAAAAATTCATCAAGCCGATGCTCCACGGCTGCGTCGTGCCAAACGCCCACGGCATGAAGACCACCATGAAAAGGATCACGCCGCCGGAGAGCAGATCAGCCCGTTCGAAGAGCAGAATCATCGGCAAGGTCAGCCGAGCGCGACTGGAATGAAGATCGCCCTGCTCCTTCACGGTGTGGCTGGCGTTGAAGGTTGCACGCGGACAATCGACTGCACCAGCGCCGTTACCCGGGAATGAACTTCCTCAGCGTCCGCGTTAGACCAAATGGCAATCTCCAACGAGCGCTGACCACGATTGCGCCGCCCTTCCAAGACCGGCCGCAATCGATTTTGGTAGGTGAGTCGTTCGGTGGCATTGGCGCTGCCGGAAAAGCCATCCTCCCACAGGCAATAATAGACCCAGAGCCCTTCATTCGCGGCGTGATAGACATCGAATGGCAACGCGAGATCGCCAACGGGAATAGTCCGTGACTCCAAACCGCCGGCCAGCTTGTGCCCGGCCATGGTGAGGCAAACTTCCGGCGTGTGACTCCGCGCGAGGTGCACTGCAACGCGGCCCGGATCCCAGCGCAGAAAGATGATCTGCGTCCGCATGTCGCCAACCGGCCAGATCGCATTACGCCCTTCATCGAAGCGCAACATGCGATTCACGTTTTCGGAAAAGGGTATTTCGCGGTAACCGGCGGTCTGCGCTGGACACTCCACGGTCCAAGTCGGCCCGGCCACCACCGTTGACTCATGGCGCCCATACCACGACTGAACGAACACCTCGCAGGCCACCAGCCAGACAATCAATGCGAACGAGGTCAGCATGCCAGCACGCGCGCGGCCAGAGGTCGGGCGGCCAGCTCCGGCAAGCGGTGCATCAACTGTTTGCCCGGCGGCGTCTCGCAGCGAAACCGACGACACTCTGGAAAACTTCGCCGCCACAGCCCAGACGCCGAGAAAGCAGCCCACGAGAATGATAATGCCCGCCGGGTCGTGCCATTGTGCGATAGCCGCCGTCCCTTTCGAATCGGCCACGGCGACCAACAGCACCGTGCGCGCAAGATTGAAGAAGACGGCGAGCGCAAACCCCACGAAGACCAGCGCCGCGCGACGACGGACCGACAGCCGGTAATACGCCCCAAGAAACAAGCCGATCATCAGACACGCCTGCAGCGAGCGAATGCCGCTGCACGCATCCTCAACGCCCACCAGCCCGGTCCCGATTTCGATGACATTCCCGTGGCAGATGGCCGGCACACCCGCCAAGTTCAACAGCTCAGCCGCCGCCGTAGCGTTGAACATGGCGAGCCACTGAATGACAGGGGCCTCGATCACAGTGGGCCAAGGCACGGCGACCAAGAAAAACAAAAGTGGAAAGCGAAATGCGGAAAGCGGAATTCCCACACGCGCCAAAACGGCAAACGAACTGCCCACCGTGATCAGAGCCAACGCCCAACTCACCAGACGCCACTCGGGATTCGCCTCCTGCACGAGGCGCGTCGGCAGATAGGCCAGCGCGAGAACAGCGAGAAGAAGCGGCACGGCAAAGCGGATGCCAGAAAGCGACGGAGTGACGGTGGCCGAAGTTGCCGCCGTGCGACACGCGCGCCAAAGAAGAAACCCGCTGATGAACGGCACCGCCCAACCGTAGTTATATTGCGGGTTCACCGTCCATTCGACCCGCAGATGATCAATCAACGTCCACCACAGGAAGACAAGCGGCAACCAGTGGAGCGCCGCGAGCATGGCACCGGGACCCGCAGCAGGCGTCGGCCGCGACGCAGATGCGTTCGCGGCAGCGGAACCCGAGTTGGCAGGAGTGTCAGCCAAGCGCCAGAGGCTAGACAGGCCGGATGGCTGATGTCCAATCGCCAAATGAGGACGAGAATCGGTCCAGAACCGGACCGAAATCTTCGGACCGGCTCAAGCACCATAGCGCTCGCGGAACCACTTACGAAAGCTCGGCGCCTGACGGGTCGAAAAGCCATAACGCTCCCGCCAAATCCGAGCAGCAATCTCGCTTACCGATGTGGGCGTGCTGCCATAAACCCGGGCCAAGGCTGCGTCGATTTCGCGTTCATCGGAAATCATTTGCACCGTGTCACGGTAGTAACGGTCCGCATGCGGTCCATACACGTGCGGCTCCTGCCGGGCGGCCTTTTCGACGAGACGAACATAGCGTTCCAAATGCTGGCACGCTTGGGCGAAGTAGTCGGGCGGCCGGAAGGCGCGACCGTCCAACCGCCGGGTGAGGCAGCGGACGACGCGAACCGTGAGCCGACGATTCAACGGGCGATCAAGACGAGTAGTCAGAACGTTTCGATCTGACGGCAATTTGAACCAAGTGCGGACAACCGTGTGACGCGAGACCCACGAGGAACTTTACCGTTGCTTTACCTTTTCTTCACCATGAATGCACGCGCGGTTCACGGCCGCCACTCCTGAACCTCTTCGACGTATTCCCCCGCCGGGATGTCCTTCACCGGCGTGATGAAGGTGCCCCCATCGAGATCGCGGTCCAACTGGCGCTGGAGGCTTTGTTCGAGGGCGAACAGGCGCGCGGTGGAGAGTTGCGCAAGGTCGCGCTTGGCGAGCTCTTCACGCACGCGGGCCAACTGCTGCAGGGTGGTGTTGACGCGGGCTGGGCGGGATTGACCGATCCGTTCGCGCAGGTCATCCAGCTCGATGGTGCGATGATTCTGGATCTCGAAACGGAGCTGACGACTCCATTCGATGAGCGTGCTTTTCGCGACGCCCAGTTCGGTTGCGATGCGTTTGAACGGCTGCCCTTGGGCGCGACGCTCGACAAATTTCTGACGGAGTTCAGGACTGTGCATAACTAGTCATTCATCGTGGGGCAGATCGCGGTGAACTGCGATCCCCCGGTTCCTGCGCCCCGGTGCGCCGACCACCAAGGACGGAGACACGCACACGGTCGCGCTGCGAGTTGTAACACAGGTTTTAGACCGGAAGAGAGCCTCCTTAAGGACGAAGCGCACTACTCGCGCATACTCGCCCACTACTCACGCACGCATGCGCCACTACACCAGCAAAGATTTCAGCAAAAAAGATTGACGCAAAAAAGGGATAGACGGAGAGCAGAATGCAGAAAGTAGAAATCTGAGGGGGCGAAACTCAGGAAAGCGGGGAGGAAGATTTAGAGGCAGACGGGAAAGCCGAGAAGAGGCGGGACAGGGAAGATGGCCGATATCCAATCGCCAATTGAAGAATGGAACGGCCTCAAAGCGGACCGGAATTCTCGGATTGGATCACGCACCACAGCGCTCGCCGACGAGTTGATGCATAGGAACGGCGAGACACGCCAGATGCGTTGGCGGAGAGTGGCTGCGGTCCCAAGGCAGGAGAGAAGGACTAAGGCACGGAGTCTGGCGCGGCAGGAGAAGCGGAGACGGGAGGAGTATGATCAGGAAGAAGGTGGAGAAGAAGAGACGGGGAAGATGAGCAGATCAAGCTGTTGCTGAAAGGCTGCTTCCGCCTCAGCGATAGTGCGCGGCCCCCAAACGCCGAACTTCAAGACACGCACTTCATCGGCGACGCCCCGGTCTCCGCGCATAAACAATTTAATTGCCTGCCGGATTCCGTTGAGCGTGCCGGGGTCGCCTGTAAGCTGCTTGTCCGAAATCGCCTGCTCGGCATTGCGTTCCCATGTGCAGGCAAAGACAAAGATAGGCACGTTGCGGTCCATGAACTCGTAAACCTTGAAGACAAGCGGAATACCATTGGCACTGTAACGCTTCCGCCCATAAACCTGCCGCAACTGCATGCCGGCACGGGTAAAGCAGATTTCAGGCTGGTGCCCAAGTGCAGCTGATGTCGTCGTGATTTCCCGTGCGAGCGACTTGGGAGCGTCCCAAACGAAGTAAAATGCCTGCCAACGCTCGCCACCACCCGCCTGCCACTCCCAGCCCTCCCCGCTATCGTAAGAGAGCATCGTCTTGACCTCGCGGGTAATCTTGAGCGATTGCAATTTAAATTGATCATTCCCGTTGTAAAAGGTCCATTGCGGTTGCATCAGGTGCGGACGTTCATGGATCTGAAACCACCAGCGCGAACCAATCTCCGAGCTGACCAATGCAAGCATCGG
>JBEGQI010000289.1:0-13554 GCA_041181065.1 Verrucomicrobiota bacterium
GACGATCAGCAGACGCCGCCGCCAAGCATCATCATCCCCGTCCAAGGCAATCCGCAGGTTGTTGTTGGAGGTTATGACTACGTGGAAGTCGCCACGAATCATCTGCTTGTTGGGGTTGTACTTGATTTCTGCTTGGAGGAGGTCCCCGCCGACCAAACTCTTGAGCATCCGGGCCCCCTTCTCACTCAAGGTATCGCCCGGAACGTCTTTGCCGACCAACACACGCTTGCCAAGGAACGCCGATGTTTCGAACCGGCCATTCAAATGCTGTGTACGGAGGTGCGCGACCATCGATTCCGACAACATCTTTTCGAGGAGGCTTACGAGGGTGCTTTTACCACCACCCGGCGTTCCCCGCACAAGCAGAATCCCATGGCAGGTGTTAGCCCCAAGCAACATCGAGCCGAAGTATTTTTGAAGCAGCGTAATGTCATCTTTCTCCAACGCTGGCTCCAGGAGTTCCCGCAGAAAGCGTGGGCACTTGGCTTTCGGGTCAAACGTGATTCCAGAGCTGATCTTGAAATCATACTTCGCGGAGTGAGTGATCAGATTCGGCTTCTTCTGGCGCAAATCCAGCAGCCCGTTTGCAACATGAAACAATCCCACCATGCCTGCCGGCTCGATGTCTGCGTCATACGATTGCAGCATCTTGGCCACAGAATTGTATAGGGATGTCTTGCTGGTCTGGACGAAGTCCTCCTGCTCATATTCCTTGCCGAGGTGGAGGAGCAGATCCCCCAGCAACCGCCGAACTTCGACTTCGTGAATCGTAACCCAAAGCCCACTGCCGTTATCGAACCTCGTGTAGGTCTTCGTTGTGGGCGCATACTTCACCTGATGCATCGTCGCGCATTTCGCTGCCACGGCCCGCTCATTAAGCGTCACCTTCTTACTTTCATTTATCACGAATGGGGCACCGTACTGTTTGAATACTGGATCCTTTGCCGCCTTCTCTTCCGTCATCATTCTAACTTTGGCGGTGTCTGTGGCCGCCTCCACTTCAGGAGCGCAATCGCCGCGCTCCGCGTTCTTAATGTTCTGTTTTGTATTCTTCATATTTCGAATTGGCGGGCGGGATTCCTCCCGCCCCACCGTCATCTGCATTTCTTAGGGGCGCAGCAATCCCCACCCGTCAAACCGACAACCGTGTTCTTCACCAATCTTCACCATGTGGTTTACCCAAACTTCAATTTCCGAGTCCGACAATCCAACCGTCACCGATACACCGATGACAACCACATGCTCCGGCCCGACGCCAAGCACCATGGCCTCGGCTACGTAGCCCCGATCGTCTTGCAAACGGCGGAGCAGTGCTTCCGCAGCTTCGCTTGATGGAGCGTCATAGCAGAACTCCAGCGGCCGCCTAATGCCGTTGATATTCATCAGCTGCGTGAGGAGCCCCAACGCCTGCCGAGAGATCGCCAGCCGGTTCCTCAATGTTTCACGTTGTCCATTAGCGTTTAAGCCGCCCGAGGCATCAGCGAATTTCCCACTACCCTGACTATTCATGGACTACCTCCGTCGTGCTGACCAAGAATTCTTCGAGACTCTTGTGCGTGATGCGAAGGTGACGAAGCGCCTTGGATGATTTTAGAAGACCGCGATCTACCAACCGATACACCGACTTTGTACTAACTTTCAGGAGCACTGCCGTTTCTTCCGCCGTATACACCAACTGTTTCACTTGATTCTCACTAGGCATATTTGCCTTTCAGAGAATTTGCCCTGCGTGCTCAGGGTGCTTAACCAGAGGCGAGGATTTTGAGGTCCTCGCTCCGGTGTCTTGAACACCATGCGCAATGGCAAACCGCAACCCAGACGCGTAGCCTTAAAGGTCACGCGCCTTGTCGCTGTCGTTTTTATCACTGCCGCATGGCTGAGAAGCCTCTTGCGGAGAAGGTCGTCAGACGAGCTGACATGACCATTCGCGTCGGACGATTGATCGCCACCGACCCTGACTAACCCACGGTGGTCGAAAACCGACACGAACGGTGTTTATCAGCAAGGGGTGTGCCGAGCAGAAAACTACAGGAAGCAGCGGGGGGAGCAGATTGCAGATGTCTCAAAATCTAGCACATTTCGAATTATCCTTCGCAATGCAGTGACGACACAGTTCACCAAAGCTCGCGCCCATGTGCAACCACGCCTCGGCCAGAAATAATGGTGTCGAAAATCTGATACTGCCATTGTATACTACCTGACGAAAATTGAGCCTTTTTCAGTCTAAATCGGTCCTCTCAGCGAAAACCGGAAAGTGGAGGAAAGGGCCGTCAGTATTGGTCGGTCCCCGTGTGTCCACTTAGGGCCAAATTCCGTTTCTCATTTAGAAGGCAGATGCTCTATCCAACTGAGCTACAGGCGCACCGCGCACCCTAATTCGCACGAAGCCCCAAGCCGGGCAAGCGGATTCATGCTAGCGGCGCGGAACGCCACCACCAGCCATCTGCTTTTGCGGACGCAACTTCTTGACCCGCACATCAAGCCCGTCAAGTTGGTCGATCAATTTGCCAGACTGCCTCGGTGAAGATTCGAACGGCGCGCGCCTGGTGTTCCCAGTGGTCGCCGACGCCGGGGAGCTGCCCAGATGGCTATTGATGGTTTGGATGTATTCGCCGCAGATGCCGGCAAGCTCCGGGGCGAGGCGCACACGGATCGCCTCTAATTCTCTGAGTTTGCGGCGCAGAACCTCGTCCCGTTTCGCGGGATCCCAATCACGCACGACCGCCTGCAATCGCACTTCAGCATGCATCGGCAGTTCATTGGTCGTGCCGTAAACGCTGACTGTCTCCGTAAGCGCAGCGGTCAGCTTGTTCCAACTCTCCTCATACGTCCAAGTCTGGATGAGATCACGGTTGGCAAAGCCAGTGGAGTGCAACGCCCACCACTTTTCAACATCGAGCGGTCGTTTGAAGTGCGGCTTGAATCCTTCGAGGAATGCCATCTGCCAGTTGAGGTGCGCCGGCAGCGCCGCGATGAAGTTGCGCATGCAATCGCGGCCGCCGCGCAGATTCAGCAGGTCGCACGCAAGCAATTGCGCGCAGGCCCGGAAGCGCGGTCCGTCGGGGCCTTCCGTGTAGCCGGGCGCAGGCCAGCTCAATTCCTCGAACGTCAACGGCGTCTCGCCGAACAGCGTCTTGTGGGCTTTCTCCAGCGCGCTCAGTCGGCGCGCATCCGTCACCACCGGACTGAACGTGACACCGTTCGCGTTGAGCTTTGGCGTATCGATGATCAGCTCTGCTTGATTATTCACCAGCAGGTGATACGCGAGCCCCTCAGTCAGCCAGACTGGAATTTCAACGGACCGCTCGCGCGCGGAACGATTGGCAAATTCGAGCAGGACGACTTGAACCAGCGTGCGCAGATAACGCTCGCGGGAGATTTGATCAGGCATCGTGACACGATAGTTCCAACCGCCGATGGATCGGTCGGAAAGGATGCCGGTCGTCTCGTCGCCACTACGCGCCCGGCGCAACACGATGGAAATTTTGCTTTCCCACTGGCCCTTGTATCCCAGTTCCCGCCACACCGCCGCCCGGATGCGCTCGGCGGAAACCGCCACAAGCGTTGGATCGAGACTGATCTGGTTGGTAGCCGCGACCGCACGGGCGGCGGTGCGGGGGCCGCTGGTAACCGGTGGGAAAACGGCGAATTGCCCGCTAACGCTGCGCGCCGGTGTGGGCAGCGCGGCAACGCCCAGGGCCGAAGCAACCGTTGCCGCAACCGAAGCGAACAGGATTGCGGCGATGGCTTTCATGGCAACGTTGAAGGGACTTAGTCCTTTTTGGCGGACTTGGATTCGGCGGAGGATTTTTTCTCCGGCGCAGGCGATGGTGAACTGGAATCCTTCTTGGCCGCAGCCTTGTAGCCTTCACTGCGGTAATCGGTGATATAAAAACCCGAACCTTTGAAGATCATCCCCGCACCACTGCCAAGCTGGCGCTTCACCTTGCCTTTGCCCCAGCGCTTCTGACCGCAAACATCCTTCGGGCAAATGGTCAGCGCATCATCCTTCATGGATTGGAACTTCTCGAATTCCAATCCGCACTTGGCGCAAACGTAAGCGTAAGTCGGCATGGCTGAATTGTAATAGCGCGCGGCGGTTGTCCGTCAAGAAAGCGAACGGCCTGCCCCGCGAAGGGCAGGCCGCACGCGGGAACGGCCTTGTTACTTGTTCGGAACAGGCGCCAAGGGCGTGGTGGTGCCGTCCGAATGAATCTCAACATTCAAGTCGTAACTGTTCGTCGGCGCAGCGGGCTGGCTCTTGTCCATCAACTGTTGCGCGCCCTTCTTCTCGCCCGGACCGAACAGGCCTTCGCGCAACCAGCGGAGGCGGTTGGCGATGGATAGTTCGGCCTTCAATTGTGCGACCTGCTGCTTGAGGAATTTGAGATCGTTCAGCTTCTTCTCGAGCTCGGCCTTTTCGGCGAGCAGCTTGGTGAGCTCCTTTTGGAGCAGGGCCTTGTCACCTTCGGCGCTGGCGAGTTTCTGCTGCGTCACGGCGATCTGGGTGTTCAGGTTGGTGATGGCCGTGCTGTATTCGGCCGCTTTGGCGTCGAGTTCCTTGTTCTGGTTCTCAAGCTCAGTGATCTTGGCATCGCGCGCCGCCAAGGTTTCCTTGCTGATCTTGAGGGCATCCTCAGTCTGCTTGAGGTCCGTCTCGGTCTTGGCAAGGGTGGTGAGCGCGGAAGCGTGCGTGTTGGAAAGGCTGAGGTAATCCGCATTCTTCTTTTCCAGATCCGCTTTCGCGGTGTTGGCCACGCCGGTCATCTCGTCGAGCTTCGTCTGCGTCTGCACCACGTTGTTCGAATAGACCACAATCTCGTGATTCTTGTCTGAGATGGCCTTGTGATTGACGAAGGCCAAAACGGCCAGACCCAGTGCGACGACCGCAAGGATCGGAATGATGATTTTTGAGTTCATAATCAGGTTCAGTCGGACGAAGCGGCCCCGGCAAAATTCACGGGACTCGACCTCGCCCGCGCTAGAATGGGTTTTTAAGAGGGTTTTGGCAAGCGCCGCGCTGCTTGCAGAAGAAAGGCCATCGCTTAAAATATCTTCATGCAGTTGCCGTCCGAAGTGCCAGTCATGATCCTTGCCAACGCCACGTTGTTCCCGCAGGCGTTGCTACCGCTTTACATTTTCGAACCCCGCTACCGGCGCATGCTTGCCGACTCGCTCGCCTCGCACCGGATGTTCGCCGTGGCGATGCAGCGGCCGAACGCGACGCGCGAACAACCCGAACCCATCGCCGGCCTTGGCCTCGTCCGCGTCTCGGTCGAACACGGCGATTCCACCTCGCACCTCATTCTTCAAGGCATCGCCCGTATACAGCTTCGTGAAGCGGTGCGTTACAAACCTTACCGCAAGCATCGCGTCGAGTTGATGAATACGCCTCTCGCGGATTCGGCGGCGGTGGAACTGCTGGTCGCCCGCCTGCGCCAGTTGTTGCAGCAACGCGCCGAACTCGGCTTGCCGTTTCCATTTCCCGTCACCCCGGCGCCCGATTCCAAAGCAACGAAACCCAGCGGGATATCCCCCAAGGATGTGCTTAAATATCTCGAGGACATCCGCGACCCCGAACAGTTGGTTGACCTGGTGTCCTGTGCCGTCCTGCCGGATGCGCTGGAACGCCAGTGCATTCTTGAGACGGCCTCCCTCGAATCCCGCCTCCGGCAGCTGATCAAATACGTTACGCTGGACATCCGTCGTTGCAGCAGGAAGTCTGACGCCGATTGATTTCATCATGACGCCGAACGAATCACCGTTGACGCCGGAAGAAAAGCAGTCCGCGCTGTTCGCCCAAATGGTCATGCACGTCGCCGGCACGGCGATGGTGATGCTGGGCCGCATGCCGAACCCAATGACCAAGAAAACCGAGATTGATCTCGAATCGGCGCAACTGCTGATCGACCAGCTTGAGATGCTGGAAATCAAAACCAAGGGCAACCTCACCGGCGAAGAGCAGCATTTGCTGAAGCAGAACCTGATGATGCTCCGCATGGGCTTCGTTCAAGCGGCTGAAACCGCGAATAAAGCGCCCGCCACGACCGGCACTGAAACCCCGGCCAAATCCTGACCGCCGCGGCACCCTTGTGCTGCTCGCATGATTGAACCAAGCGCAAAGGCCACCAAGCCACTGAAGGTGTTGCTGCTGAACCAAACGTTCTACCCCGACGTGATGGCGACGGCACAATACCTTACCGAGCTCGCCATCCAACTGCAGCAACGCGGCCACACCGTCAGCGTCATCACGAGCCGACGCGCCTACGACCAGCCGGACAAACAATTTCCTGCCGACGAGTATTGGCAGGGCATCAAGATTCGCAGGGTCTGGGGCTCGCGCTTTGGCAAGCTGGCGAAATGGCGGCGCGCTGCGGATTTCGCCACCTTCATCATGAGTTGCTGCTGGCGGTTGCTCTGGACGCCGCGACAGGACGTGGTCGTGGCACTGACCTCGCCACCGCTGATCTCCTGGATTGCAGCGTGGTTCACCCGCCTGCGCGGCGGACGGTTCTGCTATTGGGTGATGGACATGAATCCGGATGAAGCCGTCGCCGCCGGATGGCTGCGCAAAGGAGCTCTCGTGACGCGCATTCTGGAAAACTTTTCACGGTTCAGTTTGCGGACGGCAGCGCGCATCGTGGTTTTGGATCGCTTCATGCGCGACCTCGTGCTCCAGAAGGGAATCGAGGCGGAGAAGATTTCAATCATCTCACCCTGGTCGCAGGACGAACTGGTGAAGTTTGACGGACCGGGCCGTGACGCGTTCCGGCAAAAGCACAACTTCGGCGAACGCTTTTTGGTGATGCATGCGGGCAATCATAGCCCCTGTCATCCGCTCGACACACTGCTCGACGCCGCGCGCGAATTACGTGATGACAGCAGCATCGCTTTCTGCTTTCAAGGCGGCGGCAGTGAGCTGGCCAAAGTGAAACAACGCACCGCCATGGAGAAGCTCCCCAATGTCACCTGTCTCCCCTATCAGCCGGTCAAACAACTTTCCGCAGCGCTGTCTGCTGCGGATGCCCATGTCGTCGTGATGGGCGAGCCGTTTGTCGGCACCATTCACCCGTGCAAGATCTATAACGCGCTCGCCGTTGGGGCGCCCATCGTTTACATCGGCCCTGCCCAAAGCCATGTCACCGATCTGCTCGGCCCGGCGGCGGCGCACATCGGCGTTCGGCACGGCGAGGCGACTTTGTTGGCGACGAAGCTTCGTGTCCTGTCCCAAAACCGGAACCGGCTGCCTCAATCCGAGCAGCAACGCATCGCCGCGCTGTCCTCACGGGCGGCTTTGCTGCCCAAGATGGTCGCCGCCATCGAAGACTGAACTTTGGATAGCGGGTTGGTTTCCTTTCTGCTGAAATGGCGGCAGGTTCGAGCACGGATGTGCGGTTGACCAGCCTTGCCCCCGTGACCGAATCCAATCAGACAGTTTCGACTCGTGAACGGACTCGCTGACAATCTCGCCACGATCACGGCCAACCCCGCATTGGCCGCAGACGCTCCATTTGGCGTGGCCAGTATCATCATCTTGGCGCTCGCCGGTATTGTCACCGGCTGGATCCTCATCCTGCTGGTGCTCTGGTATTGGAACACCAAGCGACCGGCCGTGCGCGCCGGGGAATTCCATCATTCGAATGCGGACCACGAAGTGCCGCGTTACGGCGGCGTGGCGCTCGCAGGAACGCTGATCGTTTCCGGATTGCTCTTCGCCTCATTTCAGGGCTGGCAGATTCTTTTCCACAAGGAATCCATCGCCATCTTGGTGACGAGTATGGCGATGTTTGGAGTAGGATTCTGGGACGACCTCCGCTCGCTCGGCGCAAAAAAGAAACTGCTGATGCAAATCGTCGTGGCGCTCATCGCCTACGCGCTCGGCCTGCAAATCACGACCTTCAAAAACCCCTTCACCGACGCGGTCATCGATCTCCATAACTTCAGCATCGTGGTCACCGTGGTCTGGCTCGTCGCGATGACGAATCTGGTGAACCTCGTGGATGGCATCGACGGACTGGCGGGCGGCGTCTCCTTCATGCTGATGTGTCTGCTTGCCTACGTCAGCATGCAGGGATCCCCACTGCAATTCGCCGTCGCAACCAGCATGGCAGGTGCGTTGATCGCCTTTCTCCGCTTTAATTTCCCGCCGGCGCGCATCTACATGGGCGACGGCGGCGCCTACTTCCTCGGCTGCCTGATCGGGGCCATGACACTGGCGAACTCGCACAAGGGCACCGTGCTCGCAGCGATGATCGCCCCGGTCATCGCACTCGGGCTCCCCATCATCGACACCTCGTTGGCCATCGTCCGGCGCGGGCTCCAAGGACTCCCGCTCTTCCGCGCCGACCGAAAGCACCTGCATCACCGCCTGATGCAACGCGGCCTCTCCCGCACCAAGACCGTGCTGCTGTTGTATGCCGTCTCCGTCGTGTTCCTATTGATGGCCTTCGCGATGTTCTGGTCCGAACGCCGTTACGTTCCCATCGTCTTCGGCATGGCTTTCCTGATCTTCCTGTTCATGCTCCAAGGCCGAGCGATGGGGCTCGACTGGCTCACTGTCGGACGGCTCGTCGGCAACTCCCGCGAGCTCCGCCGCCACACCCAATACGTCATGACCCTCGGCTGCTGGCTGGAAATGGAAGCGGAACGTGCGCCGACACTCGAGGCGTTGTGGGAAGACTTCACGTTTGTCGCGCGCAAGATCGGCTTCACCCGCGCCAAAGTCGTCCTCGCGGATGGACATCGGACTTGGGTGGACGCCGGGCACAATCCGGCCACCGCCCAAAAAGAGCATAGCTTCGAATTCAATCCGGGCACCCGCATGCTGCTCATCTTTCAATGCAGCGATCCGGAACGTGAGCGCAACATCATGGCGCACCTCAGCGAACTGGCGGCCGAAGCCTGGCTCAAGGCGGCTCTCCGCTGGCGCGATGAAAACCAAAAACCACTCAGCCTCGCGCATCCACCCACCACGACCAACGCCGCCCATCTGGCTAATGCCCAAGGCGCCGTTACCGGCTAAACTGCCGACGACGCGGCTCGCCCTCCCGCACCACCTCGGACGCCGCCACCTCGACGCCCGTTTGGCGTCCTAAGAACTCCAGCAACACCAGCACCCGATCGCGCGCCGGCATGACCCGCGACACCACCGCCTTCAGCCCCCGGAATGCGCCGGACGCCACCTCCACCTCCTCACCCGCCGCCAGCGGGTCAGCAATGGTGTGCACCAGTTCCGCCCCCACTGCGGTGCGCAACTCGGCCAGGGCTTCCTCCGGCACCACCGGAAACTGGTCGCCGAAATGCACAATGCCCCGGATGGCGGTGGCATGATTCACCTGCCGGAACTGATTCTTGAAATCGAACCGCGCGAAGACATAGCCGGGGAACAACGCCTCCGTGAACCACACCGGCCCGCGCGCCGTCTTGCGCTGGAACCGCACCCGCGGCAGGAAGACCTCGACGCCAGAAATTTGTCGCAAGCGCTCCGCCGCGATGTGCTCGCGCTTGGGCTGGGCTTTGAGGCAGAACCAATCAATCACCGGCATGCGTCATTTCCGCCAAAACCCGCCCCCCCAGCAAGCAAACTTCTTCAAGCCCCCGCGCTCCTACTCAGAACCGTCGATTTCGGCGAGGGAAAACGAGATTCCCAGCCGGGAAAGCGGCATTTCCCCCCGGAGAAACCATTTCAGCGGCGGCAGAAATGGAAAGTGCCGGTATAGAATTCATTTCTCCGGGTGCAATTACCGCGACTACGCCGCGAGAAATGACATCTCCGGCCGACTTTGGACGGCCCGCGCCGCCCGCCGCAACGGACCCGGAACAGGAATGGAGCTAGGGCAAACGAATGGACTTGAACCCCCGCAAAACCAGCGATAAAAGCACCATGCCGACCCGAACTAGGCCAAACCGGTCCGCAATGACCCAAACCCACGTTCCGGTCACCAGCTCCGATGGATCGTTCGCAGTCTAACTGTTGAGCCTCGAGAGGTTGTCCGCCGTTTTTGCAGCGTCTTGTGGCAGGAGGCCGGGAATCAAGAACCAGACCCAGAGACCAAGGTGCTATTTCGACCGCTTGGGGCTGTCGGTGTAGTAGCTCTTATATTTGTAGTAATAGTATTCGGACGAATCGGCAGCCACGGCGTTGAGGGTGAGGCCGAGGATGTTGACGCGGCGTTGATACAGGAGATCGAGCGCGGCGCGGGCGATGCGCGCAGACGTGAAGCTGGCCCGGATGACGAACACGACCCCGTTGGCTTGCGGAGCGAGCGTGGCGACGTCGTCAGCGGCCATGACGGGCGCGCTGTCCATGAGGACGACGTCGAAGTGTTGCATGAGCTCGCCGATGAGCAGCTTGGTGCTGGGAAGCAGGAACAGCTCGCTGGGGTTGCGGGCCGTGCGGCCGCGGGTAACGACAGTCAGATTGGGGCTGATGTTATGGGCGGCGGCGCGCCAGTCGGTCTCGCGCATGAGGACTTCGCAGAAACCGGGACCGGCATCCTTGCCGAAATATTCGTGGAGCGTGCCTTTGCGAAGGTCGGCGTCGATGACGAGAACGCGCGTGCCAGTCTCCGCAAGGGTGATGGCAAGGTTGGCGGTGGTAACAGACTTGCCCTCGCCGGGAATGGAGCTGGTGACAAGGAGAAGGCGGGGGAGTTTGCCGTCTTCACCCATGTAGAGCAGCGAGGAGCGAAGGTTGCGGTAGGCCTCGGAGAACGCGTGGCGGTCGTCGTTGGCGTGGATGAGGTCGAGTTTGCCGTTCTCGTTGAGGATGATCTCGCGGGGAACTTGGGCGAGAACAGGTTCGTCAAAGATGTCTTGCAGGTCGGTGAATGAGGTGACGCGGTCGTCAAAACGATCAATCAAGAGCAGGAGGCCGAGGGCAAGGACAACGCCAACAACGGCGGCGATGAGGAGGCTGTTGACGGTGCTGTCAGCAGGGTTGCGAACGGAGGACGCGGGTTCGAGGATGGTGACGGTGTCGGTGTTGATGTCGCGGTCGGTGGACAGGGTCTGCATGGCGGCCTGAAGCTTGTCGTAGAGGCTTTGCAGGCGGGCGTTGTTGGCCTTGAGTTTCTGGTATTCGGCCATCTTGCGGCTGACGCTGAGGGATTTTTCCTCGTAAGTGGCGATGTCCGCCTTGAGGTTATCCATCTGCATGACGAGGGAGTTGCTGCGGCTGCCGAGTTGTTCGCGGCTTTGGTCCTTGTAGATGGAAAGGAGGCGTTCCTTGGAGGCGATGAGGTCGTCGAGCTCGATCATCTTGGGGTGTTTGGGGCGGAAGTAAGCCGCGGCTTCGCCCTGCTTCGCGCGGAGGAAACGGATGTCGGAGGTGAGCTTGAGGAATTCTGAATCGGTGCCGACGAGGGCGTTGACGCCGCTGGGGTCCACGCTGTTGGGCAAGGTGCGGGTCTGGCGCTCGAGGTTCTGCTCAAGGGAGAGCGAGGCGATGAGCTGGAGTTCGGATTGGAGGTTGGCGAGCTTCGAGGTGAGTTCGGCGAGGCGCTTGGCGGAGTTGCTGCCGACTTCTTCGAGGAGGACAACGCTGTTGGTGGATTGAAACGCGAGGAGTTCTTCTTCGCCGCGTTTGATGTCCTGCTCAGCGCGGGTGAGGGTCCCCATGATGGTGCCGAGGGTGCTGTCAGAAGCACCGGTGCGCATCTCTTTCTTCAGCAGGAGATACTCATCCATGCAGGCCTGCAAATAAGCGGTGGTGTATTCGGGCTCTTCGCCCGTGGCCGTGAGGAGGAAGATCGTGGTCTTGGGCACGACGACCGGCTCGATCCTGACTGAAATATGTTTGAGGTCGGGCTTGGTGTTGCGGACGCGGTCTTCGGCGCGTTTGAGCACGACGGGGCTCTTCATAAGGATGCCCTGAGTGTCGAGGAACCGGCTCAACTCTTCAGTGACGGAATTGCCAGCGCCGGTGGCGGTAGTGACCCGGTAGTTGACGATCATCCGGCCCTGCGCCGAGAAGATGGGAGGCGCGGTATAGATCCGCCAGATTTGGAAGCCGATTGCGCAGAATACGATGAGCGGCACAACCCACCAACGGCGGCGCAGTTGGTTTTTGAAGCGGTGCAGGTGGTTCTGGAACCGTGCGGAACGGACCGAACGGTTCTCGGGAGCCTGAATGGGAAGGTCGTTCATGGGTTACATGTGCCAGACGGCGCGGGGCACAATAATATAGTCTTCGGGCTCGAGTGGAACGTCCTTGTCAGCACGGCCCTTTTCCAAAACCTGTTCCATATCCACGATGATTGGTTCGACGGCAGGCTGGCCGGGCTTGGGTGCCCGCACGACCTGCACTTTCGACTTCTTGGCCCATTCGGTGAAACCGCCCGCGCCGAGAATGGCCTTGCCGACGGTGAAGTTCTCGTTTGGTGGAATGGATACCGGCCCGGCGTTGCGCACTTCACCGCTGACGTAAACGCGGCCCTGCACGCGGCTCATCTGGTCAAGACCCAGGACGACGGTTGCCTTGAAATAATAATCCCTCTCGAGCAGGACCTTCAGTTCCGCTGCGATGTCCTTGCATGTCCGGCCAGCCACCAACACGCGACCGACGTAGGGCACATCCAACTCACCGGTGTCGGCAACGATGAGCGGTTTGCTCAAATCACTGGGACTGGGCAACGGAGTGATGGCCCGGTTGTCACTGAGGTTGGGCAGGTAACGGTCTTCGAGGATGGCAAAGCTGACTTTGTCGCCAGCGGCGATCTTGTGGCGATCATCCAGCTCTGAACCGCTGTCCGCGGTTTTTGCAGCAGCGGCCGGAAGATTTGTGACGCTGAGCGGCAGCGGCACACTGGGCCTGATAGGCTGGGGCTGTGCCGTCACCGCGGCCGGCGGGGAATTGGATGCCGCCAAGGGAAAACCATCCGGCGAGATCGGGATGAAGCCTGACGAGGTCGCGCCCTGCGCGGAAATCGCAAGTATCGCCGCCAGAGCTGGTGTGACCAAATAGCGTTTCATCGTAAGGTTTAGATTAAAATTGGTAGAGCACGTTTAAAACAAGGCGATTCTGGGTATAGTTGAAGGTTTCCAGCGTGGAGTTCTTCTTCAGGATCCCATAAGCAAAAGATGCGCTGAGTTTGTCTGTGAGTTGGCGTGAGATGGCCAAGCCACCGCCATAACGATCAAAGTTCTCCTGAACCAAACTGTGCGACTCATTTCCGGACTCATAGGTCAAGTAAGGGCGAAAGCTCCAGTAACGGACGATGTTCAGCACGGCGGAGTAGCGGACGTATATCAATTGCACAGGAGCAGAGTTGATATCAGTGCTCTGGCTCTGGCCGATGTTGATTGTCTGCGCAGTGCGATCCGTGACTTGATGATTGAACTGCACATCGGCATAGAAGCCTGATGAGGAGACTTTGTTGGTGATAAAGGTGGACGGGTCAAATTGGTAATCGGTAAAGCCGAAACTGGCCCGGAGATCCGTTTGTCGGCCGATTTGATAACGGAAAAACGGCCCCACACTGGTGTGGCTGTTGTCGCTCAAGCGGGCGTCGCTGTAACCGGTCACGCCCGCACCCAGCTCAATGCCCGCAATCA
>JBEGQI010000290.1:0-16389 GCA_041181065.1 Verrucomicrobiota bacterium
TTCACCGGCGACATGAACCTTGGCGGCGTCACGAAGACCATCACCGTTAGCAATACGTCGCTGACGACCTTTTCGGGTGTCATGAGTAACAACGCTGCCCTCATCAAGGCTGGCCCCGGCAAACTGGCTATTTCGGGCGACAACAGCAGCCGGACGAACACCACCACGGTCAGCGAAGGCACGTTGTTAGTGAACAACACGGCCGGCAGCGGCACAGGCAGTGGCACTGTTTTCGTTAACACTCCCGGCATCCTTGGCGGCACGGGCACGGTGGGCGGACCTGTCTCCGGCAACGGCAGCGTTTCGCCCGGCAACAGCGCGGGCACGTTGACTCTGCAGAACGGTCTCGACCTGAGCCAAAGCGGCGGCGGCACTTACGTCTGGGAGCTGGCGGCGAATTCCACGAACAATCCCGGCACGGATTTCGACGTCATCTCTCTCACGGGCGGCGACCTCGTTCTCGGCGGCGCGGCGAAGTTGTCCATCAACTTCACGAACACGGCGACCGCACCGGACGGCTCCAATCCCTTCTGGCAGGCGGCGCGTCAATGGAAGATCGTTTCGCTCAGCGGCACAGGCACGAATAGCACGCTGGCCGCGTTCTCCACGATTCTGAACGGCACGAATGCCGCGGGCTCCTTCACGAACTTCGCGGATGCGAGCGGCAACATTTGGGTGCAGTTCAATCCCAGCGCCGTCGCGCCGACACCTCCGCCGCAACCCGTGCTCAGCAAAACGATTCTGGGCGCGAACACGGCCAGTGCGACGATCGGTTGGAGTGCGACCAACGGTTACACTTACACCGTCCAGATGAAGACGAACCTTACGCAGGCGATATGGACTACGTTGGGAACCTCGACCGCGAGCGGCACGAATGCCACTTTCATCGACACGACGGGACCGCGTCCGCAAAGCTACTATCGCGTCATCTGGCCCTGATTGAATGAGGTCGAAACTGGATTGTTGGTGGGTTGGAGTTAAGTCCGGGTGCCGCTGCCTGTGGTTGGCGGCGGCACTCGGCATCGGCCTCAGCGTGGCTGAGGCCCAACCCTACCTGCCCGGCACGACCTACTTCGGGCGGAGCAATTACATCGAATATACTGCAGGCGACTTGCCGTTCATCATGTCGGCGCCGCACGGCGGGACGTTGAATCCCACGGAAATTCCCGATCGCACGAACTGCACGACGTGCTCGGGTTGGGATTTTTCCACGGCGACTGACACTGCCACCGATGACGTTGCCCGCAGGGTGCTGGCGGAACTCGGCAAGTTGACCGGCCATTTGCCGCACATCGTGATCTGTCGGCTCGACCGGAACAAAATCGATTGCAACCGCGAGGTTGGGGAAGGGGCTCAGGGAGACCCTGAAGCGGTCATCGCGTGGAACGAATTTCAGGATTACATCAACTCCGCGAGCAACAACGTCATCACTAATTTTGGGAAGGGTTTCTACATCGATCAACACGGGCAAGGTCATCCGGAAGGTCGCCTCGAGCTGGGCTATCTGCTCGATAAATATGAGCTGACGAACTCGGACAGTTACATGGATTCGCATCCCTCGTCGTTCAAGAACACGAGCAGCATCCGGACCCTGGCGAATTCGGTTTCCAACGTGATGTCCTTTTCGAGGCTGCTCCGCGGCACGAACAGCTTCGGCGAATTCATGGTGAACGAAGGTTATCCGGCGACGCCAAGTTTTACGACGCCGATGCCTTTCGCCACGCCTACTTCGAGTTCGAATTTCTTCAATGGGGGTTACAATACTTTGGTCCACGGCTCGATCGGGGGTGGTCCGTTGAGCGCCTTGCAGATCGAGGCGAATTACACCGGCGTGCGCGATACTGCCAGCAACCGGTTGTTCTACGCTCAAGCCGTTGCGCGCACGCTCGAAAAATTCTTCGCGCAGCATTACGGCATCAACCTGCGCACATGCGCCCCAACTATCTGGGACGTGGGCAGCGGCACTTGGAACACTAATATCAGTTGGGCCCTAAACATCCTGCCCGTCAGCAGCAACACACTTGTGTTTGCCGGCTCGGGCGGCACAAGCACCCACAACCTGTCCGCGTTGACGTCCGGCACCGGCGTCGTTTCCTCGCTGACGTTCAGCGACGACGCGACCGGCGCCTACACCATCACCGGTAATGCGTTCACGATGATCGGTGGTGTCACCAATGACAACGCTTTCACGAATGTCATCAACGACAACGTCACGTTGAACGTAAATGTTCCTTTCGCCATCAACAGTGGAGCGCTCACGATGGGCGGAGTAATTTCAGGCGCGGGCGGTTTTGCGAAGACTGGCGTCGGCTCGTTGGCGCTGTCCCAGATTAACACCTGCACGGGCGCGGTGACGAACGGCGCCGGAGTCATCAGTCTCAACGCCACGTCCACACCCGGCACCGGCCCGTTCGTGCTGGCCGGCGGCGACCTTGCAGTGCTCAACAGTCGGTCAACGGCTCCGCTTTCAAACGCGCTGGTCATGACAGGTAACACCACGATTTATGGCACAAGCACGCTCACGAACAGCAATCGCATCCTGACTTTCAGCGCGAACAATGTCACTACCCCGGGGGGGACACTCACAATTCGGAACGCCGGCACCAACGCTACTGCGACTAATAACGCCTTCCGCGTCCGGTTCGCCGGCGGCGGGTTCAATTTCACGCAGCCCATCGTCATCGGCCACGCCGCCGATCTGCCGGCATTGACCTCACAACTGGAGTCCTACAACGACAACGTCACCGCGGATCAGACGTTCAGCGGCGTCATTTCTGGCAGCGGACAATTTCGGCGCGACGCTTCCAATGCCGTCGCGGCTGGTCGCACGATCCTGACCGGCGCGAATACTTACAGCGGAGGCACGCTCGTGCAGGCAGGCACGTTGCTGGTGAACAATGCGGCCGGCAGCGGCACGGGCTCGGGCTCGGTTGTTGTGAGCAACACAGGAACGTTGAGTGGTTCGGGCACGATTGCCGGACCGGTCGTCTGCAGCGGTCTGATTTCTTCCGCGCAAGGCTCGGGCGCCTTGACGTTGAATGGCGGGCTCGATCTGAGTGGCGGCGGCACGAATCTCTGGGAACTGGCGGCGTTCACCACCACCGGTGAGGGCACCAACTTCGATCAGCTCGTTCTGACCGGGGGCAGCCTCACGCTCGGCGGTAACTCCCGTTTGCAACTGAGTTTCGTGGCCGGCGCAACCTCGCCGTCGGGCGGCGACCCGTTCTGGCAGGGCGTGCGTTCTTGGAAGATCATCTCGCTTTCCGGTTCCGCCACCAATCCGGGATCAACCAAGTTTCCGCTCCTCTTGAACGGGAGTTTTGCCGCGGGGAACTTCACTAACTTCACCGATCTCAGCGGGAGCGTTTGGCTTCAGTTCGTCCCGACCAATGCGTATGCGCGTCCGCTCCTCAGCCCGAATGTGGCGGGAATCAATGCGGGTGGTGCGACGCTCCAGTGGAGTGCGGTCGAGGGGCAGACATATCAATTGCAATCGAAGGACGATTTGGCAGCGCCCGCGTGGAACGTAATCGGCAACGTGGTCGCGCCCGGCGCCACCGCCTCGCTCACGGATACGAATGCGACGGGCGTAAAACGATTCTATCGCGTCGTCATCCCTTAAACCCGAGCCACTCGCATGTTTTCCTTTCTTCGCCGCATCACCCTGAGCTGGTGGATCCTCATCGCGTTGGGTGTGGGGATAGGTCTCGGGACGGCAATCAGCAACGGCGCGTTTTCACCCGGAACTTCCGCCGGATTGCTGCAAGCCTGCAAGCTTGGCTCGGCAGCGTTCCTGCATCTGGTGAAGTGCATCATCGTGCCGCTGATCTTCAGCACGCTCGTGGTGGGCATCGCAGCGCACACGGATGACATGAAAGCTGTCGGGCGGCTGGCGCTGAAATCCATCATCTATTTCGAGATCGTCACCACCGTTGCGTTGTTCGTCGGGTTGGGTGCGGTGAACCTGATCAAGCCGGGCCACGGCATCCAGCTTTCGAGCAACGCCGAGGCGGGGCAGAAATTCGCACAGACGAAAGTCACCCTCGAAGGCGTCGTCGAGCATCTCACGCCGCAAAGTTTCTTCGATGCCGCTGCCCGCAACGATGTGTTGCAGGTAGTGATCTACTCTATCCTGTTCGGCCTCGCGCTCGCGCAGGTGAAGGGGCGGCACAAGCAGGTCGTGCTGGAATTCTTCGAGGGCATGACACAGGTCATGTTCAAGTTCACCGGCCTCGTGATGTGTTTCGCGCCGGTCGGTGTGGGCTGCGCGATCGGTTTGACCATCGGCCAGAACGGTCTCGGTATTTTGAAGAATCTTGGCGCGCTCGTGTTGACACTCTACGGCGCCTTGCTGGTTTTTGTAGTGCTGGTCTTCATCCCGGTCATGCTGATCGCGCGCATTCCGGTGGGACGATTCTTCCGCACGGTGCGTCAGCCGGCGTTGCTCGCATTTTCCACCGCCACCTCCGAAGCGGCGCTCCCGGACGCGCTGAGGTTGATGGAACAGTTCGGCGTGCCGAAGCGCATCGTCGCCTTTGTGCTGCCGACGGGTTATTCGTTCAATCTCGATGGCTCCACGCTTTACCTCGCGCTGGCCTCGGTGTTCGTCGCGCAGGCGGCGGGCATCACGCTCGATTTCAAGACGCAACTGATGATGATGCTCACCCTGATGTTGACGAGCAAAGGCGTGGCGGCGGTGCCTCGCGCGTCATTGGTGATCCTGTCCGGAACGCTCACCACGTTCGGTCTGCCGCTGGAAGGCGTGGCGGTGATTCTCGGCGTGGATGCCTTCCTCGACATGGCGCGCACGTCCATCAATCTCGTCGGCAACTGTCTCGCTTCCGCCGTCATGGCGCGTTGGGAAGGTGAGTTCAATCCGGACGGACAGACGGTCGAAGCTCAAGTGGCGTCAACAACCACATCTTGATTTCATGAAGACGCATCCACCCAGGCTGGTTCTCCGTTGCGTTGCTCTTTTGGTGACAGGCTGGTTTGCGTTCAGTTCGATCCACGCGGCGGACGCCACCCATGGCATGGTCGCTTCGGCGCATCCGCTCGCCACGCAGGCGGGGGTGAACGCGCTTAAGAGCGGCGGCAACGCCATCGACGCGGCGGTGGCTGTCGGTCTGACGCTCGGCGTGGTGGATGGTCACAACTCCGGGATCGGCGGCGGCTGTTTTATGCTCATCCGCCGCGCGAACGGAGAGTTCATCGCGATCGATGGGCGCGAGAAGGCGCCGGCGACTGCTTCACGCGACATGTTCCTCCGCGACGGCAAGGCGGACACGAAGCTTAGTCAGACCGGCGCGTTGGCCAGCGGCGTCCCCGGCGAGATCGCTGCGTTCGATTACGCCATCAAGCATTTCGGGCGAAAGAAGTTTGCGGATGTTTTGCTGCCCGCCGCCATAGTGGCGGAGAACGGGTTTGAACTGAGCGGCATTTATGATTCCCGCCTCCGCGCCAATGCGGCTGAACTGGCCTCGTTCGAGGCTTCACGCGCCATTTTCTTTCGCGACGGCAAGCTGCTGGTGAAGGGAGACGTGCTCAAGCAAGCCGACCTCGCGGCTACGTATCGCGCTTTGGCGGAGCAGGGGAGCGACTGGTTTTATCGCGGGCCTTTTGCGACGAACACGGCGCTGTGGATGAAGACTCACGGCGGGCTGATCACCGTGGAAGATTTCGCCAACTATCGCATCGAACTGCGCGAGCCCATCCGCAGCCGTTATCGCGGTTACGACGTCGTGAGCTTCCCGCCGCCGAGTTCGGGAGGTGTGCACGTGGCCCAGATGTTGAACATTTTGGAGCGCTTCGACCTCAAGTCGTTTGATGAACCCACGCGGCTTCACGTGTTGACCGAGGCGATGAAGCTCGCCTTTGCGGACCGGGCGTATTGGCTTGGCGATCCGGATTTCGCCAAGGTGCCGCGCGGTCTCGTGGCGCAGGAATATGGCGACATATTGGCAGGAATGATTGATGTGCATCGGGCAATTGATGTTCCTCGTCACGGTCTGCCGCCGAGATACGCCGAGGATTTCTTCCCGAGCAAACCCGGCACAGCATCCAGCGCAACGCCTAGCAAGACGGCTTCAATTATTGCAGTTCCCGTCCCGGGCGCTGCCGCAAGCGAACCGGATTTGGACAAACACACGACGCACTTTTCCGTCGCTGATGCCGAAGGCAATTGGGTCGCCTGCACCGCCACGGTCAACAC
Source organism: Verrucomicrobiota bacterium (assembly GCA_041181065.1). GTDB lineage: Bacteria > Verrucomicrobiota > Verrucomicrobiia > Limisphaerales > DSYF01 > DSYF01. The sequence continues at coordinate 6,212 of JBEGQI010000290.1, forward strand.
CGGTTTCGGCTCCAAGGTTGTCGTGCCGGGCACGGGCGTTTTGTTGAACAACCAGATGGACGATTTCTCCGTCCAGCCTGGGGTGGCGAATTATTTCGGACTCGTCGGTGCCGAGGCAAATGCCATTGCGCCGGGCAAACGCCCGTTGTCGAGCATGAGCCCGACCATCGTGCTCAAGGGCGGCCAGCCCATCATCGCGCTCGGCGCCGCAGGCGGGCCGAAGATCATCAGCGCCGTATTGCTCGAACTGGTTGCCATGCTCGACCTCGGCCAGACGCCCCAGCAAGCCGTGGCCGCGCCGCGCATCCATCAACAGTGGTCGCCAGACGAGATCATGGTTGAGAGAACGCTGCCGGAGGCGCGCGTCCGGGAGCTTGAGTTGCGCGGGCACAAGGTCCGGGTGATTTCAGCGGGAAGCACTTCGCACATCGTGGCGCGCAGCCGCGACGGAAAAGGCTTTACCGGTGCGGCGGATCCGCGCGGAAGTGGCACGGCGGAGGGATGGTGAAGAGCGCGAACGAACCGGCGACGTGGATGCGCACCAACCGCGCTGTGTGCATGGGAGTTCGGCCTCCATTTTCTCTGGTTGGCCCCCCCCGCCGGATTAAGAGTTGCGCTTCGGCGGAAACGAGTAATGGCGGGCTGCCAATCAGATACGATCCGGATGCGTCGTCCGGCGGCAATTACGGACGATATAACAAACGGTATATGGACGGACCATGGACGGACTGCGAGTTTTGACCGCAGACGTTTAGCTTTAACCTGAACCTCAGAATCATTTTGCCCCGATGCGAACAACGATGGGACGACCGACCGTCCATGATGCTTTTTACCATACCAAGTTCAACCCAACACCCCTCAGGATTATGACCAACCCAGCAAAGTCCACGGCTGCAATTTCCCGCGCCGCCGCCACCATTCACCGCAATACCGCCCGGCTACTGTTCCTGTTGAGCCTGATGTCGGCGCTGCTCGCCGCCGGAACGCTCTCTGCCAAAACCCTGACCTGGCAGAGCACCTCCTCCACCGCGTGGGAAACGGCAGCCAACTGGTTCGACGAAGGCACACTCGCCACATCCACCACAGCGCCGACTTCGGCAGACACTGTCACCATCAACAGTTCGCGCGGCGCAACGGCCCAACCGAGCGTGACTGCGGCTGCACAAGCGGCCAAATTTCTGACCGTCGGCAGTGGTTTCACGCTCACACTCTCAGGAGCTTCGGTCGGCCTTACGGTGGGAGATGGTCTTGCTGCCAACAATGACATTACCATTCAGAGCGGCGGCACCATCATCAACGCCTCCACAGCGGCGAGTGGCACCCCGTTTGCCGTGGTCAGCACGACGAATGACAGATTCCGCATAGATGGCGGCGGCACTTATGTCCACAACACCACGCGGTCCTATACAACGCCATTCCCCGCCGCCACGCAAAACTTCGACGCCGGCAGCACGTTCATTTTCCGTGGCTCCTCCACGGTCGCGACGACCGTTGTGTTTTCAAGCCGCACTTTCGGCAATCTGACCATCGAAAGCTCCTCCGGTGCCTACACTGTGACTGCTGCCACTGGCACCGGAACAGTCACCATCAATGGTAATCTCTCAATAGGAGCTACCGGCGCGGGCACGGTCTCTTGGACTCTCGCCACCGGAACAACAGCGCCGTTCAACGTCGCCAGCAATCTATCCATTGGCACCGGTAGCGCCATCACGTTCCCCGAAATCCCCATCACGCTGAATGGCAACCTGGTCAACAATGGCACCATGACCATCAACGCCACGTCCGGCATCTTCACTTTCAACGGAGCGGCCGCGACCGTTTCCGGCAGCGCCACGGCGGCGTTCGGCGGCGGTTTCTCCATAAACGCGGCAAAGTCCGTGACGCTCTCGACGGGAATGAGCGTTGCCTCCGGAAAAACCGGAACCGTCAATGGCACCTTGAACTGCGGCACCAGCACCGTCTCCGGTGCGGGCAATTTCACGCTAGCTGCGGGCGCAACACTTGGCATCGGCTCCGCCACCGGTGTGGATGGCAACATCACCGTGAGCGGCACCAAATCGCTCAATGCCGCCGCGACCTATGTTTTCAACGGCACGGCCGGACAGACAACCGCCGGTCTGCCCGCCACCGTCGTCGGCTTGACCATCAGCAACTCGCTGGCAGTGGCGACTGGCGGCGTGACCAACTCGGCAAATGTCACCGTGACCAACCTGACCCTGACGGCGGGCCGCTTTGTCACGGGTGCAAACCAGATCAGTGTTGCCGACGCTGGCTCCGTCACCGGCGGTTCCAGCGGCAGCTATGTGGACGGCAAATTGCAAAAGGTCTGGACCAGCACCGGCACGAAGTCGTTCACCTTCCCGGTCGGCACCGGTGCGACTTACGCCCCGTGCAGCGTGTCAAGCGCGGTCCTGACTTCGGCGGGCAATCTTACTGCCAGCACTGCTACGGGCGACCATGCCAGCATCGGCTCGTCGACGATCGACTCGACCAAAGATGCAAACCGGAGTTGGACTATGACCGCCGGAGGCGGGCTCGGGGTTTCTACCTACAGTGCCGCGTGCACTTTCGACAGCGGTGATCTCGATGGTGGCGCGAACAGCGCAGTTTTCGTCATGGAAAAATACAACGGCAGCTCCTGGGCGCGTGCCGCGAGCAGTTCAGTCTCCGGCAATACGGTCACCGGAAATGGCTTCACGTCTTTTAGTGATTTTGCGGTGGGAGAGCCCGCCGCCGTTCCGACCAATCCTGCCGGCGTCGGCGCAGCCAATCCCGCATCAGTCGGTCGCGGCAACTCAACGTTGCTCACGGTTACGGTAACGCCCGGCACTTTCCCGACCAGCACCGGCTTGGCGGTGTCCGCCGACTTGTCATCCATCGGCGGATCTTCCTCGCAGGCATTCCTTGATAATGGCACTGGCGGCGACGTTAGCGCGGGCGACAACATCTTCTCCTACACTGCGACTGTTTCGACCGGCACGACGCTGGGCGCAAAATCGCTCTCCACTGTCATCACGGATGCGCAACTTCGGACCAATACCGCTGCAGTGGTTTCGGTGACGGTTATCGGCACCACTCGGACCTGGTCGGGTGGCGGCTCGGATGATAACTGGAGCACGTCGGCAAATTGGTCCGGAAGCCTTGCGCCAATTTCGCCGGCGGACAGTGTGGAATTTACCGGGTCAACCCGCCTCGGCCCGGTGCTCGACAGTTCCACGACAGTTCCCAGCCTGAGTTTCGCCAGCGGGGCGGGCAGTTTCAGCCTGGTTGCAAGTGGTGGCAGCACGCTCACGCTCGGAGGTGCGGGGATCACCAATAGTTCAGCCAACGCGCAGGTCGTAAACCTTCCGCTCGTCTTGGGCACAGCCCAGTCGGTAAACGCAATTGGTGCCGGCACGTTGACCATTGCAGGATCCATCGACAACAGCGGCAACCTTCTGACCGCCGATGGTGCCAACAATTCCGCGCTCTCCGGCAACATTTCCGGCGGCGGTGGCTTTACCAAGGCTGGCACAGGCACATCCACGCTTTCCGGCAACAATACTTACGGTGGTTCGACCACGCTGAGCGCCGGGACACTGGCGGTTTCTGGAGGCTCTGCAATTCCGGATGGCTCGGCTATTACGCTGGCAGACGCTTCCGGCGTCACACTCAGTCTCGGCGCAAGTGAAGCGGTCGGTTCGCTCGCAGGTGGTGGCGTGACTGGTGGCATTGTCGCGCTCGGGGCGAACAACCTTACCGTGGGTGGCGGGACGACGTATTCCGGAACAGTGACTGGCACGGGCAAGCTCATCAAAGCTGGCACAGGCACGCTCACTTTGAATTCGGCTGGCGCCATCGGCAGCGGCTTCACGACGCGCATCGAGGGCGGCACGGTGGATTTCAACCGCGGCGGCAGCTCCCTTGTCGGCATCATCGGCAGCGGCAACAGCGTTGAACTGGCGGGCGGCACGTTGCAATTGAGCGCAAGCGTGCAGGCCAACTTTGCGGTGGTGTTCGATGGCTTGAACGTGGTTTCCAATTCCACCTTCAGTTTCAACCGCACGGGAACATCCAGCGGTCAAAGCCCGGTGATCACCGCGCCGCTGAATTTTTATAACAACGCCAATCTCAGCTTCGCTTACAACGCTCAGATCACCGGCGGCACGGCGTCGTTGAACGGTGCAGCCAATACGCTGTTCAGCGATGGCACGCTCACACTCGGCAGTTTCGGCATCACCATCACAAACGCCATCGGCGAATCCGGCGGCAGCCACTCGCTCACGAAGGCCGGCCCGGGCACGCTGAATCTTCTGGCGGTCAACACCTACTCCGGCAACACGACGAATCTCGCGGGCGTCATCGGTCTCAATGGCACTTCGACCTTCGGCGACGGCACCGGAACTTTGGTGTTGGCTGGCGGCGATGTGCTCGCCAACAACACCCGCGCGGGCGCACCGATCGCCAATCGGGTTTCGCTCATCGCCAGCAGCACGAGCACGATTTACGGTGACAGCACCCTGACAGCTGCGCGTATCCTTCCGTTCAGCGGACCACTCAGCGGCACGTCTGGCACGCTGCGCATCGGGAACAAGGCCACCGTGGCGAATTCGTTCCAAGTCCGTTTCTCCGGCGGCGGATTTAACTTCGCGCGCCCGATCATCGTGGGCGACCCGAGCTTCGATAGCGCCACCGGAACCTCCTTGCTCGTGTTCTATAACGACAATGCGACGGCTCCGCAGATCTTCTCCGGCGCCATTTCCGCGTCGTCAGCGGGCGGCATCATGCGCACGGCGCCCAGTTCCGGCACCGGCGGCACCACGATCCTCTCTGGCAACAGCACGTTCTCGTGCGACCTCACCAACTCGGGCGGTTATCTCGGCATCGGTCTCGATTCCACACCCACCACCGGCACCGTCACTTCTGGACCGCTCGGCACGGGCACGCTGGAGTTTCAAGTGGACCCGAACCTCGGCATTTTTGCTTACGGCGGTGCTCGCACCATCGCGAACCGCATCTTCCTCAACGGCACCGGTGGCACGCTCAACGTGCTGATCGGCGGAAGTGAGAATCTGACCTTCACGGGGCCATGGAATGTCGGCAACTCTTCGAAATTCCTGAACGTGACCAACACCGGTCTAACGACGATCGCCGGCTCGATCACGAACTCCGGCACGGGCCAGTTGACCAAGACCGGCAACGGCACGCTCGTGTTGGCCGGCGACAATCTTTACAACGGCACCATGACGAACGCCGGCGGCACGTTGGTGGTGAACGGCAACAACTTCTCCAACGCCATCGTTGTCGCGACAGGCGCCACGTTGAGCGGCACGGGCGCGGTTAAATCCGTGGTCGTCAATGCGGGCGGCACGCTGGCGCCCGGTTCGTCCATCGGCACTTTCACCGTCGGCGGCCCGGTCACACTTTCGGGCACGACGAGCATCGAAGTGGATAAGGGCGCGGGCCAGACGAGCGATCAGGTGCTCGGCATCACCACGCTCACGGAGGGCGGCACCTTGCAGGTGTCAAACTTGGGTGCGGCGCTTGCGGCGGGGGATAGTTTCCCGGTTTTCACGGCGACGATTTACTCGGGCAGTTTCGCCACCGTTACGCCGTCGCCGGGTGCGGGCCTCGCTTGGGATACGGAGATGCTCCGCACCAACGGTGTGTTGCGCGTTCACAATGCGCCGGTCGCGGGAAATGATTCAGCGGGGGCGCAACTTGGCCAGACAATTACGATTCCCGTCACGAAGTTGATCGGCAACGACAGCGATGCGGACAACGATCCGCTCAGCATCACGGCTGTGAGTGCGAACGCGAGCGTTGGCGGCGGCGTCATCACTTACACCGCGCCAAGCAGCGGCACGAGCGACGTGATCACTTATACGCTTAGCGATGGTCGCGGCGGCACCGCCACGGGCACCATCAATGTCACGCTCACGAGCAGCGGCGCCAGTTTCAACCAACTCTCGGCGGTGGTCATCGGCGGCGGTGATTTGCAGCTGACCTATCTCGGCATCCCTGGCACCAACTACGCGTTGGAAGTGACACATGACCTGACGCCTCCAGTGAGTTGGGCCGCGTTGCAGACGAATCCTGCGTCGCCCACGGGACAGATCGTGTTCACCAACACGCCGTCGCTCGCGCCGACAAACGACTTCTATCGCACCAGCTACGCGCCGTGATGCACAACCCACAGGCAACAGATATGAAACACATTCTTTCAGTAGGGCTGCTCCTTGCAGCGTTGTCGGCGAATGCCACGCTTTACACGACGAACTGGAACTCGGGCTTCGCCAACAGCGGCGTGGTGCCGGACAACAGCCTGAGCGGCTGGAGTGACACACGGACTGTGAGCGCGATTCCGGCGGGGCCATTCAATAGCCTCGCCGTGGACCTCACGCTCACCGGTGGTTGGAACGGAGACTTGTATGCTTATCTCGTCCACAGCAGCGGTTTTAGCGTGTTGCTCGACCGCGTAGGCACAGGCGTGAGCGGCGTGAGCAGCTTCGGCTACGGTGACGCGGGGATGAATGTGACCTTGGCAGCGAGCGGCAGCAGCATTCACGGCTACGGTGGTAACAGCACATTCACTGCGGCACCGACGGGCACATGGCAGGCGGACATGACGAGTGGAAGCTTGGCTTCGTTCCTGAGCACGAATCCGAATGGCACGTGGAGCTTGTTCATCGCGGACCTGAGCGGCGGCGGCGTGACGACCGTGCAAAGCTGGGGATTGCAAATGGACATCGTGGCTGTGCCAGAAGTGGAGACATGGGTGGCTGCGGCGCTGGCGGGAGCCTTCGGCGCCTTTTGGCTAAACCGGCAATTCTTCCCCAACTCACGTCGTCGCGATGCATAATGGCGCTCTGGTTTTGAGGCGATGAACAAAGCAGGATGGGGCATGCGGTCGAGAAGGTGGCAGCGCGTGTTGTTGGCGCTTGGCATTGGAGTTTTCGCCGCGAACGGGCTCGTGGCGCAGTCGGTTCGTGTCGAGTTGCAAACCGCCAAGACGTGGCACTTCACCAACCCCGATGTTTGGTTCAGCAATGAGTTTCCCGGGGCGCGGCTGAACGAATGCACCCAGACCGGCTCGAACGAATTCACCATCGCAGTCTCGCCCGAGAATCGCCCCATCAACCCGAGCGCATGGTATGCGTTCAAGGTCTGGTCCGATGCGAAGCGTGAATTGCATCTCGTCCTGACGAATACTTACGACGGTCGATTGCACCGCGCGAGGTTGAGCAACGATGGGAAGAATTGGGATCAGATCGCGAAGGCGCGATACACAGCGGAGCCGAGTAACCGCGTCATGAGATTGCAGATCAAAGTCGGGCGTAAACCAACGTGGGTAGCGGCGCAAGAGATGATCGGCATTTCCGAACTCGAAGCCTGGATGGATGCGAAGTGCCGGCTTCCGTTTGCGCTCTCGAACATCGTGGGGACGACGATTGAGGGCCGACCAATCCGGGAATTCACGTTGTCGGAATCCACGAACGCCAACTTCGTGTTCATCATCAGCCGACAGCATCCGCCGGAGGTGACCGGTTCGGTGGGGATGATGAGTTATGTGGACACGATTGCCGGGAGTTCGCGGCTCGCCAAACAGTTTCGCCGGCAGTTCCAAACCGTTGTGGTGCCGTTGGTGAACCCCGATGGCGTGGAGCACGGTCACTGGCGGCACAATCTCGGCGGCGTGGATTTGAACCGCGATTGGCAGGAGTTTTCCCAGCCGGAGACGCGCGCGGTCAGCTCGTTCTTGGCGCAGACGGGCCGGCAACCGGGTGCGCTGCCTTTCTTGTTCGTGGATTTTCATTCGACCAGTTCCAACGTGTTCTACACGCAGCCGGATGGGCAATGGATGAAGCCCTATGACTTTGCGCGTCGCTGGCTCGAGCGAACGACGCAGCGGGATGCGGGTTTCAAGATTTGGCGGGACGCCGGGCACAACGTCGGGCTCGCGACGTCCAAGGCTTGGGCCAACGAAACGTTTCAAATCCCGGCCATCACCTGCGAGTTCGGCTCCAGCACGGACCGCGATGAGATTCGGCGCTTTTCCCGGATCGCGGCCGAGGAGATGATGCGATTGCTCCTGGCCGAATTGGAGCATCCGTTTGTTCCGCCCGCTGCGACGGCGACTTCGCCCGTGGAGGTGAAGGGAGATTAGCGGGCAATTTGAATTGAATCTGACATGACCATGCAAAAGAAAATCAAGGTGGCGCAGTTTGGGCTCGGACCGATCGGTATCGAATCGCTCAAACTTGCGGCTAGTAAACCGTGGATCGAAATTGTCGGCGGCGTGGATATCGCGCCTGACAAGATCGGCAAGGACCTCGCCGACATTGCCAATGACCCGGCGGTGCGCGGGAAGAAGGTCTACGCCTCGATCGACGAACTCGTGGCGGTGGCGAAACCGGAGATGGTGCTGCATACCAGCGTTTCCAAGTTCGCCGCGGCTGCCGCGCAGATCGATCCCATCGTCCGGCACGGCATCAGCGTAGTGTCGTCGTGTGAGGAGTTGCTATGCCCGGCGTTCCGCGACGCGGCGCTGGCGGCGAAACTGGACGCCTTGTGCAAACAGAACAACGCCCGCGTGCTCGGCACGGGGGTGAATCCCGGATTCGTGATGGATGTGCTGCCGGTGGTGATGACGGGGGTGAGCCGCAGCGTGCGCGCGGTCAATGTGCAGCGGGTCGTGAATGCCACGACGCGGCGCGGGCCGCTCCAGCGCAAGATTGGCAGCGGTTGGACGCCGGCGGAATTTGAGCAGCGTTTTAACGAAGCCAAGGCGGGCCACGCGGGCCTGAAGGATTCCGTTGCGCTCATCGCGCATTGCCTGAACTGGAAGGTCGATGCCATAACCGAGACCGGCAAGGCGATGGTGGCAGACCACGATATCAAGACACCGCACGTCGAGGTAAAGCAGGGGCAGTGCTGTGGGCTCCACCAGATCGGTATCGCGACGATGGGCGGCAAGCCCGTCATCACGCTCGACATCAAGATGTATCTCGATGCCCCGAACCCGCACGACGCGGTGCAGATCGACGGCGAGCCGCCATTGAGTGTCGTTGTGCAGGCCGGGGTGGCCGGAGATCACGCTACGGTCGCGGCGGTCGTGAACGCCATTCCACGCGTGCTGGCTGCCAATCCCGGCCTGCGACTGATGACTGATATTGCGGTGCCTTGCTTCGCCTGAGTCTGAGTTCTCCGGGACGCGGGGAGGCGCCCCGCGTCCCTTTTTCGCTTCGGCATCTAATCCTCCAGGCCTGCGTTCGCCTCAGTTGCCGGTTTGTTCGCTCTGAGTTGCGTCAACTCGGCGCGCGGCCAAAGCCCGGTGGGTGGAAGATTTCTCGTCGCAGCGACGCATGGTTTCCCAGGATAGGATCTAAACCCTGACGACTCGCGTTGCTCCTTTAGAAAGTCAACAAGTCGCAGTTGGGCAGTGCTCCATACTTCCGTTTCAAGTGACTGACGAATCAACTTGCCGCGGACCTTTACACGCGCATAGTATTATGCCGCTGTTGACGTATGGCAGTAGATGCGGGACTCTGGGAAATGAGCGCCAAATTCCATCCTTGGAAATGTGCTCTTCTCGTTTTCGCTTTGTCGGTTTGGTATCAGGCTTGGTTTCCACAATTCCAAGTTACGGGATACAAAGTAAAACTGGCAGTCCTTGAAGCTGCTTAAAGCGTTAACAATCAGGTGCGCCGATGTGGCGGAATTGGCAGACGCGCTAGACTCAAAATTCGGCCTTCATAACTTTCCGTTCCTTTCTCAATGTTCCACAAACATCACGCGATGGCACTGTCATTATTGGCCAAAACCCACTTTTGAACACCATTTCCGCGCTCGGGTTGAACGTCCATTTCGGAAGCGACACTAGCACAAAAACTAGCACAGAGGAGGCAGCGCTTGCCAAGCGTTTGGTGTCCCGGTGGGGCACAATTCGCACGTCCACTTTGAGCGATCGAAAATCATCCGAACACCCGAAAATGACTATAAATTAAGGCTAGAACACACATGATCACATCTTTCGACTAATTCGTCCAATTCGGGTGCAATAGGGGTGAAAAGCTCATAATTGGCACCCGTCGGCAACCGCACATTTTAGGACGGTGCCGCACTGCTCCCGACGTGCGCCAGATGCTCGCCGGCCATTCGGACGACCGCAGCCATGCCGTTTACACCCACACCCAACT
>JBEGQI010000291.1:0-2786 GCA_041181065.1 Verrucomicrobiota bacterium
CCCAGCAACGGCATCCCCGCCACTGTGACTTTGTTGTTGAACGCCGGGACCGATCCGTCAGCAGCCACGACGCAGGAAGTGCCGGGCCGATATTCCGCAGCTGGGCTCGCGGTCGGCACCACTCCATTACATCTCGCCGCACGCAACGGCGACACCCCGGTCATGCGCGCCCTGCTCAACGCCCGCGCCGACGTCCAACTCGCCGACGGCAACGGCGACACGGCGCTCCACTTTGCGGCCCGCACCTGGCAGACTAACGCTCTCACCCTGCTGCTCAACGCCCGCGCCCCGCTCGAAGTGACAAACCGCAACAGCCACACGCCCTTGCGCACCGCCGTGGAATCAAGCGTGACACCAGCCGTAGCCACCTTGCTCGATGCTGGCGCCAACCACACCAACGGCCTCGGCGGCAACACGCTCCTGCACATCGCCGTCACCCGCAACGACCGCAACACCACAACGCTCCTGCTCAAGCGGAAGTTCGCGCTGGAAAGCCGCGACGCCACCGGCAACACGCCATTGCAGGCAGCAGCGCTCGCGCACTCGGTGGACATGGTGAAGTTCCTGCGCGACCAGGGCGCGGATTTCAACGCGACCAATTTTACCGGCAACTCGGTCTTGCACCTGCTCGCCGCGCAGCAGGACGACACGGTCTATCACGCGCCGGACGAGTCCGCGTTCGCCGAGTGGGAACGCAAGCAGTTCGCCACCGGCTCCTGGGTCAGCCGGGGCCTCGCGGCGTTGATGAAAGCGAAGCTGCTGGACCCGCTGCCACCGCAAGGCTGGACCAATTACAGCCTCAGCAAGTGGCTCATCGACCACGGCACGATCGCCAACGTCACCAATCGCGCGGGACAAAACCCATTGCACATCGTGTGCAGCGCCGACTGGATCCGCTGGTATTACGGCAACCAACACAGCAACCGCGTGGCCGCGCTGCTCAACGCCGGCGTCCGTCTTGACCAGCCCGACACGAACGGCATGACGCCGCTGCACCTTGTGGCTACGAATTCATGGCAACAGGGCCAAATCTTCAAACTCCTCCTCGCAAAAGCGGGCCCCACGTTGGTGAACCAGCCGGATGCACGCGGGCACACGCTGCTGCATCGCGCCGTCGAGGGCGCGCGCGACAATTTTGAAGGGGTCACCGCGCTGCTCGCCATCGGCGCCAACGTGAACGCGCAAGACACCAACGGCGCCACGGCGCTGCACGTGCTCGTGAGTTTGCCGCAAGACGGCTGGATGTATCGGCGCCGCGAAATGGCGATGATGTTGCTGACGAACAAAGCCAACCCGAATCTCACGGACAAACAAGGCCGCACGCCGCTGTTCATCGCGATGAGCCGGCTCTCGAACTACAACGAATGGAACCAGCGCGAACTCATCACCACCCTGTTGACCAACGGCGCCAATCCGAACCTCGCCGACCGCGACGGCAACACGGCGGTGCACGCGTATCTCCTCGCCACGAACAGTTCGAGCCGCTTTTCGTTCCGCGACCCGATGCACTCGGCACTTAAGGCGCGCGCCGACTTTTCGCTGACGAATCGCCTGGGTGTGACGCCGCTGCAATTGCTGGCGGAAACCAAATCGCCCTACTCGCACCCACTTCACATGTTGACTGACTTTCTCGACCTCACCAACGCCGCCTTTACCGTGCGCGGGCCAGACGGCAACACACCATTGCATCAATTCGCGGCGCGCTCGCCCAATTGCCCGCAATGCGGTGACGTGCTGGGCAAGTTGCTGGCGGTCGAAGGACGTTCCAGCCTGACCAACTTCAGCGGACAGACGCCGCTGGACATCCTATCCGCGACCAACTCGCGCAGCTGGCTGGCTTCGCGTGTGTTTGCAGCCTCCAGCAATAATCCCAAGGCGCTCGCTTCCACCGATGCCAGCGGCCAACCTTTGTTGCACCGGATGATGCAATCCCTTCCGCTGAACAACTACGACACGCAGCAATTTTTCCGGCGCGCACTCACGAACAAGTCACTCATCAACCTTACCAACACCGACGGCGACACGCCGCTGCACATCGCATTGCGCCAGCGGGATTCGTTCTTCGCCCGGCAGTTGGTGGAAGCCGGCGCCGACCGCAAACTAGCCAACGCCAAGGGCGAAACGCCCGTCCGCCTCGCGGCCATCAACTTTCCCTTCGGACCGACAATCTTGAATCCACCCGACACACGCCTGCCGTTCTTCGGGGCGGTCCGCTCGCGCGGCAACAACAACGACTTTGATCGCTGGCTCGACTTCGACCCCGGCCTTGCGACCATCACCAACCGCGACGGCGTCACGCCGCTGATGGCCGCGAGCGAAGCCCGCAATACGCATGTCGTGGAAAAACTGCTGGCCCTCGGCGTTCCTATCGACGCCCTCTCCGCGCTTCGCCTCGGTCGGCTGGAGGATTTCCGCTCGTTGCTGACGCAGGTGAAACTTCCACTGCCCGCCCACTGGATGTTCGAGGCGGTCCGGTTCGACCGGCTGGAAGGTCTGCAAATCCTTGCCACCAACGGTTGCAACGTGAAGGCCGTCGATGCCGACGGTCACTCGCTCTTATTCCACGCGCGCGCCGCGAATCAGCCGACCACCATCGATTGGCTCGTGACTCAAGGCTGCCGCGAGACGTTGTTCGACTTCATCGCAAATAACGACCGCACCGCAACAGCCGCCATGCTCGACGCAGACAAGTCGTTGCTCGAAAAGCTCAACGACCGCGGCCGTCTGCCCATCGTGACTGCCGTGGCGACCGGAAAATCCGAAATCGTGGCGGACTTGATCAAACG
>JBEGQI010000292.1:0-6276 GCA_041181065.1 Verrucomicrobiota bacterium
ATTTGTGGCCGTGTTCGGCGAAGTCACCACGAAAGGACCGGTCCCCGCAACAGACGCCACAGTCATGCTAGCATCCGAAACGCCACCGCCACCCACACGATTGTCTCGCACCGTAACACGAAACTTCATCGTGCGACTCGTAGTCGGCAGCACTTCCTGGTTCCAGTTTGTGTTCGCCAAAATGCTGCTCAGTTTCGGAAACGTGCGGACAGGACTATTGGTTGGCAAAAGATTACGGAACAAGGCGCAACTGCCATTGTCACCAGAACCCAACGCCGCCGATGCACCAGCATCCATCTCCTCCCAAATATAAGTCAGGGAATCACCGTTGGGGTCGCTGCCCGTGGCCGTCAAAACAAACGGCGTAGACGCTGGGATGGTATAATTTGTCGGACCAACCACACTGACAGTGGGGGCTGTATTCCCAGTAGTGCTGTTCACCGCACAGCCGCCGCCCGATCCCGCGAGAAATGCCTGCGCTTCATCCAGACTGCCACCATGGAAATAGGGATCACTGTGCGGTTGCAGATCGTCCGGCGAGCAGATGCCCGCATAGGCCATGATGGTCAAGCCGCTGCCAATTTCGTAGGCGGTTGAAGCATTGCGATTGCCGCTGCAACTGCCGTTGACTGAATTGAACGTGTGGTTGCAGCCGAATTGATGGCCCATCTCGTGCGCCACATAATCAATCCAGTATGCATCACCGGTGGGCGACGAAGATCCGGTCTCCCCTTGCGCCTTTCGAGTGCCGCAAACCACCCCGAGCCCGGCAAGCCCACCACCCCCGGTGCTGAAAACGTGACCGATATCGTAGTTGGCTGAGCCAATCACCGTGTCGATGTTGGATTGATTTTCGGTGAGTAGTGAACTCGGACTGGTATTGGAATACGGGTCCGTGGCACTGTTGGTGTATACGAGCAAATTGTTATTTGCGATCAACACCAGCCGAACCGCCAGTTCAGTCTCATAAACACCGTCAACGCGGTTGACCGCCGCCACAATCGCGGCCATGGCATTAGAAGCCGTCCCCCCGAAGAACGCCGCGTATTCGCCGGTGCAAGCCACCGCCAAACGATATGTCCGCAACGTCGCCCCGGACTGGACTTTATTGAGCGAAGCCTCAGCAGAAGAACCGATTGAGTTGGTCACCACTCCAGCGGGTGTTTCACAGATCCATCCATCGGACGGCTTGATCAAATCCCGCTTGTAGTAACTGATATGCAAATTGGAGTCGCCCTGATACGCCGGATCGACATACACCGCGCCGCTTGGAGAAAGGATTTGGGCATGGAATCCCGAGGGCGCAATATCAAGCCGGACGGTGGCGACAGCATCATCGATTCCTTGACCGGCATATGTCTTGATGTCAGGAAACTTTGCCGCAAGACCATCCTCCATGACGGGCGCCTCGACGACGACAAAGCGAGCAAACGAACCGTCGGGCATCGGCAGCTGAATCTCTGTGCCTACCGCGACAGCCGCAGAAGGTTCAGCCCGACGGACTTTGGCCACTTTTCGCCGGAACAATTCATGATCAAGCTGAAACAACTCTCCACGCTGCGGCGAAACCAATCTAGTCGCAGTCCCTTTGCCAGCTGGGACACCAGTCAGATGCGTCCATTCCTCATTGCCCTGAGCTTGAACTGAGGTTTGAACCAACACCAATAAACCAATGACGAAGGAGATCGACCTGAACTTACGGGGGGAAATTGGCACAAGCTTCTCTGAACTACTGGAGCGAAAAACGATCCTGTTTTGCATAGGCTGACCTTACATCGGGCACAAAAAAAAACTAGCCCATTTTCGAGGGACCACTTTTTGAAGTTTAGACCCATAGGAAATCAACTCGGGTCTTTTCAAATCAAAGCGCGCCCTTACAAGTGTTACCTCGCGATAATGGTATGACAAGCGTGTGGAGCAGGCGCTTCAATGGCTCGCGGATTCTTCAACCCGTCAGCATACTGAATAGGAGGCTAGGAGCACATCCCAATAGAATCACCAACACCGCCAGCAAAACCAATCCGATGAGATTTCCAAGTGGCACTCTGATCATTCCCGCAGGGGATGCCCCGGCAGTGGCATCCGTTACATAGACCTCCTTCAGCACGCGTAGGTAGTAATAGAACGACACCGCACTCATCGCGATGGCCACGATGATGATCCAAACCAAGCTCAGATTCTTCGGCTCTGCGCTGACGATGGAACTGAACACCAAAAATTTCCCGAAGAACCCAGCCAGCGGCGGAATGCCACCGAGCGATAGCAGAAACACCAGCAGGCAAAGCGACAGCACAGGCGCACGACGGCTCAAGCCGGCGAAGCTCTCAATCGAATCGCTGCCCGTCGCCTCTTCCACCACAGCCACCACACCGAACGCCCCCAGTGTCGTCAGCGCGTAGGTGATGACGTAAAAGAGCAATGCCGACCGACCATCTTCGTTATGCGATAGGACGCCAAGGAGCATGTAACCGGCATGGGCTATCGCCGAGTAGGCGAGCAGGCGCTTCACGCTGTTTTGCGCAATGGCGGTCAAGTTGCCGAGCACCATCGAGAGCACCGCAACAATAGCCACCGTCGGCACCCAGCCGGCCACGAACGCATGCCGCCCTGCGTTGCCCTCGACGCCTTCGAAGCCCAGCGCCATCACTTTGAACAGGATGAAGAAGCTCGCCACCTTCGATCCCGTCGCGATGAACGCCGCGCTCGGCGTCGGCGCACCTTCATACGCATCCGGAGCCCACAGATGGAACGGCACCGCCGCCACTTTGAAACCAAAGCCAATGACCGTGGTCACAATCGCCACGATGAGCAGCGGGTCGAGGCCTTTGCCCGCCAGGCCCCTCGCGATCTCTGGCAAATTCGTCGAGGCGGACATGCCGTAGAGCAGGCTCAAGCCGAACAACGTGAACGCCGCCGCCATGCCGCCGAACAGGAAATACTTCAACGCCGCCTCGGCTGACTTGATGTTCCGTTTGTTGAACGCCGTCAGCACATAGAGCGAGAGGCTGAGCAGTTCGAGCGAGATGAAGATCATCAGCAAATCCTCCGCGCTCACGAGGAACATCATCCCGACTGTCGCCAGCAGGATGAGCGCGAGGTATTCGCCAACGTGCTCGGTGAACTTGCTCGAAGTCGAAAGGACTGCCGTAAAAATCGTCAGCACGAGGATGGCCGCCTTGACCACGTTCGTCAGCGAATCCACCACGAACATGCCGTGGAACAGATTCGCCGACTCATGCCGGCCCAGCGCGAAGAAGATTGCAAGCAAACAACCCAGACTCGCGATGGCGGCGCCGAGTCCGAACCGGATGCGCACGGGCTGTTCGCGCAACGCGAGCAAGTCCGCCGCCAGCACCGCCAGCGCCGTCACCACCACCACCGTTTCCGGCAGGGCAAGTTTCAGGATTTCGAGGTAGCTCACAGCGCACCTCCCTTCGCCAGCAAGCGCTGGAACAATTCCGACCGCAGGCACGGCTCAATCCAGTTCAACAGCAAGCTCGGGCACAGGCCGATCACCAGCGAAGTCCCAATGAGCATCACCGCGCCGATGCGTTCTGGAACCGAGATGGGCTCCATCTCATGCGCATGCCCGTCATCTGTCGCATTCGCCGTATCGGTCCCATTTCCATCAGCATAAAACGCCTTCTGCACCGCGCGCAGCGTGTAAGCCACGCCCACCACAATGCCCAAGCCGGACAACACCGCCGCCGTCGGGAACGTCTTCCACGCCCCCATGAGCACTTGGAACTCCGCCACAAATCCGCTGAAGCCCGGCAAACCCATCGACGCCACGCCCGCGATGACGAACGTCACCGCCGCGAACGGCAGCAGCTTGTTCAGCCCCATGCCTTCGAGATCGCCGAAGTCGCGCGTGTGCGTCCGGTCATAAACCATCCGCCCCACCACGCCGAACAGCAGTCCCGCGATGATGCCGTGCGAAAACATCTGTAGCACCGCGCCGCTCAAACCGATCGTGTTCAACGTCGCCAGCCCCAACAGCACGAAGCCCATGTGGCTCACGCTGGAATAACCGATGACGAACTTGAAATCTTTTTGCACCAACGCCACGCCCGCGCCATACACGATGCCGATCACCGCCAACGTCGCAATCGCCCAGCTCCAGTAAGCCGCCCCTTCCGGGAACAGCACCATCGCCACGCGCAAACAGCCATACGCACCCAGCTTCATCACCACACCCGCGAGCAACATCGAACCCGCCGTCGGCGCAGCGACGTGACCGGTCGGCGCCCACGTGTGGAACGGCCACATGCCCGCGAGAATCGCGAATCCCACGAATACCAGCGGGAACGCGAAATGTTGGAAGCCGATCGGGAAATGAACCTTCGACAGCTCGACCAAGTCCAGCGACGCATGACCCAGTTGCCCCTTCGCCACCACCCACGCCGCGATGAGGCCGATGAGCACGAGATGGCTGCCGATGAACGAATACAGCGCCAGCTTCATCGCGCCGTATTCCTTGCGCGTGCTACCCCAGCGCGCGATGAGGAAATACTTCGGGATGATGGTCAACTCGTAGAAGACGAACAGCAGCAGCAGATCGAAGCTCAGGAACACGCCATACACGCCGCCGATGAGCGCGAGGTAGAACGCGAAAAATTCCTTCGCCCGCTTCTCGATGTTCCAGGAGAACAAAATCCCCGCGATGGCCGCCAGCCCGGTTAGCACGACGAGCGTCAAACTGATGCCGTCCGCCGCGAGATGATAATGCGCCCCCAGCGTCGGAATCCACGACGTCTTGGTGATGGTAGCGATCTCGCCGGGGTTGCCTTGTTGCAACGCGCCGATGAGCGCCGCGGCGAACCCAGCGATGGCCGTAAGCAACGCCACTTTGCGCGCCGAACGGGCGTCATCGCGCGACAGGAGCATCAGCACCAGCACGCCGAAAAACGAAATGTAAATGGTCCAAGCGAGCATCAGAAATTCAGTTGTTGCACCATCTTCACGACGGTTGCGTCAATCACGCCCAGCACGATCTGCGGATACAACCCCAGCACGAACATCAGCACCGTGCCCGGCAGCACAAGCAGCAGCTCCGTCGGCGTGATCTCCGGGAACTTGTTCCACTTCTCGTTCAGCGGCCCGGCAAAGACGCGTTGGATGAGCGTCAGCAGGAAAATCGCCGTCACGAGGATGCCAATCGTGGAAATCGCCGCCGCCCACGGCGCGAGCGAGAACACGCCCTTGAAGATGAGGAACTCACCGATGAAGCCGTTCAGCCCGGGCAACCCGAGCGACGAGAACAACGCAATGCCCATCAACCCCGTGAACACTGGCACCACTTTGCGGATGCCGCCAAAGTCGTCGATCCCGCGCAATCCCCCGCTCCGCCGTTCGATGAGGCTGACGAAGAGGAACAGCGCCGACGCCGTGAGACCGTGGTTGAACATTTGGAGCAACACGCCGTTCAGCGCGGCGGCTTTCTGGAGTTCCGGCTGGTTCACCGCCGTCGCGGCACCCACCGCCGCGAACATCGCGAGCAGGCAGTAGCCGAGGTGGTTAATGGACGAGTAGGCCAGCATCCGCTTGAGGTCGCGCTGGGCGAATGCCGCGCACGCCGACAGCACGATGGTCAGCACGGCGAGCCAAAGCAGCGGCGTCAACACGAGCCGGATCTGTTCGGGGAAGATCGGCAGCAGAATGCGCAGAAAGCCATACACGCCCATCTTCGACATCACGCCTGTGAGGAGCATCGTCACCGGGCTGGGCGCCTCGGAATACGCCGACGGCAGCCACGTGTGGAACGGCACCACCGGCACCTTGACGGCGAAGCCGAGAAACGCGCCGCCAAAGATGATGAGCCCGAGCGTTTGATAGCTAACCGACTTCCAGCCAAGCGCGTCGCCGAGCTTGGTGACGATCTCGCCGCGCTTAGCCATCGCCGCGAGTTCAATGAAGTCAAAGCTGCCGGTCGCCAACCGCAATGCGAGGAAGCTCAACAGCAACGCCACGCTGCCAACCATCGTGTAGATGAAGAACTGCGTCGCCGCCGGGCCGCGATTTGGTCCGCCCCACAGTTTGACGAGGAAGAACGCCGGGATGAGGCCGAGTTCCCAGAACAGGAACCAATGGAAGAAATTTAGCGCCGTGAACGTGCCAAACAACCCCGCCTGCAACCACAACACCAGCGCACCGAAGACGTGGCCGTTGTCCGCTTGTAGTCCCGGCTTTAGCCGGTCCCCTTGCGCGCCCGCAGCCCCCGAACCGGCTAAAGCCGGGACTACGAACATGGGCCACGCCGCCAGCAAGGCCAGCGGC
>JBEGQI010000293.1:0-10195 GCA_041181065.1 Verrucomicrobiota bacterium
CAGGGCACCGCACAGGCCGACCGCAGCACCTTCGCGGACCTGTGGGACGGCCCCGGCGCACGCGCTTACAACGCCGTCAGCTCGCGATTCAATCTCGGCTACGTCACGAACCTTGGCGTGAACTGGCTGTGGTTCCAGCCCATCCATCCGCAGGGCATCGCTGGACGCGAGACCGATCCGGCGACCGGCCAGCCCTACGAAGTTGGGAGCCCGTATGCCGTGAAGAATTTCTTCGAGGTCAGCCCGTTGATGAGCAAGAACAACACACGCGCCGATGCGATGAACGAGTTCACTAACTTCGTCGCTGCCGCTGATTCCGCGAACGTGAACGTGATGCTCGATGCCGCGTTCAACCACACCGCCTACGATTGCGAGCTCGCTGCCAGCGGCGTGTATTACTTCAAGACCAACGGTGCTGCCACCGACGAGATCCGCAACAGCGAGGCGCGTTTCTATTCGCGCACCGACGCGTATGACATGCGCGCCTCCAGCAGTGGTAACATCGCCGCCGCCCCGGACCGCTACGACTTCGGCAAGTGGAATGACGTGAAGGATGTTTACTTTGGTCGCTACGCCGCTTTGTGGGCCAACTCGGGTTCTACCGGCGCGCAATTGAACGAGGGCGACTGGTTCGACACCAGCATTGGCAGCGAGAATTCCTCCGGCAGCGGCAACGGCCACTTCGACCAGATCACGCAAAACGTCTGGCGCTATTTCGCCGACTACATCCTCTACTGGCTCGACAAGACCGGTTGCCCCGCCAGCACGCCTGCGAACCAGACGGGCAAGGGCATCGACGGCTTGCGCGCGGACTTTGGTCAGGGCCTGCCGCCGCAGTGCTGGGAATACATCATCAACAAGTCGCGCAGCCGGAAGTGGGATTTCGTGTTCATGAGCGAATCGCTCGACGGCGGTGCCGTGACGTATCGCTCGAACCGCCATTTCGACATGCTCAACGAGAACATCGTCTTCGCGCTCAAGTCCGCCGCGAACGAGACCGATTATCGAAACATCTTTGAAAACCGTCGCGCCTCCTACGGTCAGGGGCTCGTGCTGCTCAACACCACCTCGCACGACGAGGAAGGCTACGATGATCCGTTCCAGGCGCTCGTCCGTTATTCCGTCGGCGCCACGATCGATGGAGCGCCGATGATCTTCTACGGTCAGGAGCTTGGTTCATCGCGGCTCGGCAGCTTTAACAATTATGAACTGAACTTCGGCAAGAACGTGCCGCACTTCAAAAAGTTCAATTCGATGCAACCGTTGCTGAATCCCGCGGGTCGCACGAACGGGCAGGATTATCTTTACCCCGTCTATGCTGGCATCAATCAAGCCCGACAGTTCAGCCGCGCGCTCCGCAGCTCGAACCGTTACTTCCTCGACCAGACGAGCGGTGGTGCGCAGTCGCAGATCCACTCCGTTGCCAAATACGAGATCGCCAACGCCTCACCCAATCAGGCCGATGTCGTGTTCGCGTTCGCGAATCTTGACCGCTACAACAACCAGTCCGGCACGTTCAACGTGAACATCACGCAGAACAGCGCGAACCTTTTCGGCATCAAATCGGGCCGCACTTACAACGTGAAGAACATCGCGGCCTACACCGCCATCGATACGAACCGCCGCAACGTCTGGCTCTGGGGCGCCGGCCGCACGGGTGCAGACGTCCTCGCCAACGGCGTGTTCGTGTCGCTCAACAAAGTTCCCGGCAGCGACCCGGCGTGGACCTCCAGCCCGTTCGAGGCGCAATACCTGAAGCTTTACGACGTGACGCCCCCCGCCGCGCCGAATGCCCCAACCGCAGTCGTCGCCGGCACGAACGCCACGTTCAGTTGGACGTCGCTCGTGGATCCCGATGGCGGCGTGAGCGGATATCATTTGCTCGTCGGCACCACGCCCGGCGCCTCGAATGTTTTCAACGGCACCATCACCGGCACGTCGCAAGGTGTGAGCGGCGCCTACGGCCAGACGCTTTACGCGAAGGTCAGCGCCATCAACAATGCGGGGGTTGAAGGCAACTTCAGCACCAACGGCACCGCCTTGTTATTCGATCCGAATGCAGACGATGACGGCGATGGCATGAGCAACGGCGCTGAACTCATCGCCGGCACCGATCCGCATGACACCAACTCCGTCTTGCGCATCGTGAGCTTTACCGGCGGGAATCTGGTTTCGTGGTCGAGCGTTTCGGGGAAGGTGTATCAAGTGCTGGCGACGCCGAACCTGAGTGCTCCGATGACGCCGGTCAGCGGTTCGATCACAGGAGCCACGAGCGTCACGAGCTACCCCGACCCAACGGCGACTAACGCCGCGAAGTTCTACCGGGTGCAAGTGCTGCCGTAAACGAACTGACCGATCACCTTACTTCACACGCTGCATGCAGTGTGTGAGGTAAGGTAGCAGTTGCTTCTTGCGCGAGACCACGTCGTCGAGTTCGTAGATGCCGGGCTCGACTTCGGGGTAATCCACGATGTTGAGAAAATCGGTTGGCCCCGCCACGAGCAGCAACGAGTCCTGTTGCACCACATCGGTGACCAGCAACGTCGAGATGTAATAGTCGCGGCGGTTGCGGTAGTTCTCCAAAGCCGCGAGCACCTCGGCCTTGCACTTCCAGAAGTTGTCGAACCCGATCTCCTCGATCTGCGCAACGCTGAACTTGCGTCCGCGCTCGACGTATTCCTTGCAGTCCGCCGTGATGGCCTGTGCGGCTGGTTTCGAGATGAGAATGGAGCCGGAGCTGAACAGCTTCTCGGTGAACTGCGCTGCGTTCACGCCGGTGATCTCCTCCAATCGCCGCAACACCGAGCTGTCGCGCGCTGTCGTCGTGGGTGACGTGAGGTTCAAGGTGTCGGAGACCAGACCCGCCAGCAGCAGGCCCGCGATGGGCTTGGGCAATTCCACACCGTTCCGGAAAAAGCAATCCGCCACGATGGTGCTCGTCGAGCCGACGGGATCATTGAGGAAATAGATCGGCTGTTGCGTGGCGAGCGCACCGATGCGGTGATGGTCGATGATCTCCAGAATCTCCACTTCATCCGCGCCGTTGACCGCCTGCGAAAGTTCGTTGTGATCAACCAGGATCAGCTTGCGGTCCACCTTCTTGAGGAAGTCGGACTTCGAGAGGACGCCGACGACGCGCTCCTGTTCGTCCACGACGGGGAACGCAGCGAATGGTTTGCCGATCGCGATCCGTTCAGCAGTCCGCAACGGTTCATCATCGCGGAACGTCGCGAACTCGTCATCGAGCATGTGCTGCACCGTGATAGCCGCGCGGCAAAGCATCGCTGTCGTGGCGGTGTCATGCGGCGAGATGAGCACGCTCACATCAAAACGCTTCGCCATCGCCTCCAACTCCGCTGAAATCTCCAAACCGCCCGTCACCACGAGACAACGCACGCGATGCTCGATGGCCAGTTGCTGCACATCCTGACGGTCGCCGACGACGACCAAAAGACGTTCTGGCTCGTAGGTCAGCAGCCGCTCGCGGAAGGAGTCGAGCGACATCGCGCCGATCATGAGGGTCAGATCCTCTTCGTGGCGCGGCTTCACAGCGTGCACTACGGTCGCGCTGAGCGAACGTGCCAAGCCAACCAGCGAAGCCAACACACGGCGCGACTCAAACAGACGCCGCATGCCGGGCTGATAGAATTGGCTGATCTTGAAGACCGATACGAGCCCCGCGCAGCGCCGTTCCTCGTCCAGCACAGGCAGCACGCGGATGTTATTCTCGTCCATCGTGGCAAGCGCCTCGACGATCGGGGTGTCCGGCAGGACGTTCACGAGGTTGCGGCCCATGACGTCGCGCACCTTGGGAGAAACATCCGCCACGAAGCGCGGCGGCTCGACGCCGAAAGTCTTCAGGACGAAATCGATGCGGTCGTTGGTGTCACCACAACGCGCGGCCACAGCCTCAGCGAGACCGGTGCGGCGCTTGAACTCGGCGTAGCCAATCGCGCTGCAAATGGCGTCCGTGTCCGGATTACGATGACCGATGACTAGAACTTCACTCACGATGCAAACTCCCGTGGACTGAACCCGGCCCCAAGCCGGACAAATATAGGCGGGAGCTTGGTGGATGGCCTGTTGCGGCGCAATGGCGGAGTGACACTCGCGAACGAATCATCTCGAGATCACTTGTCTTCCGTTATGGTCGTGACACGCCCGCTTGTTGCACTCTTCGGCAAAACCAGTGCGTTGAAGCGCCATTCGGCCCCGGGCTCGAGGGTGGGGGTGTAATCCTTGGCCGGGTCAAGCACCTTGCCCGCTTCGTCTTTCAATTCAATTTCCACGTGCACGCCGAAGCGGCGCTTGGTTGAAAGGTTTTTCACCGAGCCGATAGCA
Source organism: Verrucomicrobiota bacterium (assembly GCA_041181065.1). Classification (GTDB taxonomy): domain Bacteria; phylum Verrucomicrobiota; class Verrucomicrobiia; order Limisphaerales; family DSYF01; genus DSYF01. Next base: position 4,342 of record JBEGQI010000293.1, read on the forward strand.
CGGGTGACTTTGGTGCCGGCCGCAGTTTCAATTTTGACCGGCGAGGCGGAGAACTCCTGCGCCGCAAATGGGTTTGCTGCCACGATGGAGTTTGTGACCGGCGCGGGACGGAACTGCGATGACATACGCCTGGCACGATGGAGCGCAATCATGGCTCCCGCCAGTCCGCCACCGAGGATCACCACCGCCAGCACGATGAAGAGGATGGTTTTGACGGGGGCCCGGGACACAGTCTCTCCGGTGGACACGCGTAATTCAGTGGATTGACTGCAATGTGGACAGTTCGTCACGGTCCCAGCCACGTCGGCAGGGAATTCGAGGTGGCCCCCGCAATGCTCACATTCTCCGCGAATGAATTTGGTTGCACTCATGCGTGTGCGAGCAGCTTGAAAAACTTTGAAACCTTTGTCTCGGAAAAATCGTCCAACGGACTATAATAAATGCCATGAATCCCTTCCATGACTGTGAGCAATGTGACCCCGGCCATCACCAGCCGCGGTTGGAAGATAATTTCCTCACGCGCCGCCAGTTCCTGACCCGGGCGGGGGTCGGGTTTGGCGCGCTCAGTCTCGCTGCCCTGTTGGGCGACGGGCTTTTCAACTTTGCCGACGCAGGCGAGATCGTGGACATCAAACCGCGGGCACCGCATTTCCCGGCGAAGGCCAAGCATGTGGTCCATGTCTTTGCTCAAGGTGCGCCTTCGCATGTGGACACTTGGGATCCGAAGCCGGCGCTCGCCCGCTACGACGGCAAGGATATCCCCGGGCAAAACGGCGTGGGCATGCCGTCCCCGTTCAAGTTCACCAAGCGTGGCAAATGTGGCACCGAAGTCAGCGAGGTATTCCAGAAGTTCGGCGACATGGCGGATGACCTGTGCGTCGTGCGTTCGTGCTACACGGATATTCCCGCGCACGAAGTCGCCACCGTTTTCATGAACACGGGATCGACGCGGCTGGTCCGTCCGAGCCTTGGCTCATGGGTGCTTTACGGGCTCGGCTCGGACAACCAGAACATGCCCGGTTACGTTTCGTTGCGGCCCGGCGGTGTTCCGCCCGGTGGCAGTTCAAACTGGCAATCGGCGTTCTTGCCCGGCGTGTTTCAAGGCGTCAGCATCAACACCAAGGCGGGCTCTGTGGATGCGATGCTCGAGAACATCCGCAACAAATACACCTCCCGCGAAGAGCAACGCCGCCAGCTCGACCTCGTCCACAAGCTCAACGAAATCCATGCGCAGAATCTGCAGAAGGATGCGGCGCTCGAAGCCCGGCTCGAATCCTATGAGATGGCGTTCAAGATGCAGACAGAGGCCACCGACGCTTTTGACGTGAACAAGGAACCCGCCGCGGTCCGCGATGCTTATGGCCGCACATCGCAAGGCAATCAGCTACTGATTGCGCGACGGCTGATTGAGCGGGGCGTGCGCTTCATCCAGGTTTGGGCGGGCGGCTGGGATCATCATCAGGACATCGAGGACCGTTTGCCGCAAACTGCGCGGGACATCGATCAGCCGATGGCGGCGTTCATTGCTGATCTCAAGCAGCGCGGGCTGTTCAACGACACGCTGGTCATTTGGGGCGGTGAATTTGGCCGCAAGCCTGTGCGTGATCGCAATGGTGGCGACAATCCAGGTCGCGATCATAACTCCAAGGCGTTCACCACGGTCTTTGCCGGCGGCGGCGTGAAAGGCGGAACGGTTTACGGCGCGACGGATGAGTTCGGCGCGGCGGCCACCGAGAACAAGGTGCACATCCACGACATTCACGCGACGATCCTGCAACTGCTCGGCTTTGATCACACGAAGCTGACGTATCGTTACAACGGTCGCGACTTCCGTCTCACGGATGTCCACGGCAACGTCATCAAATCCATCATCGCATGAAGCCCCTGTTTGCATCCGTTGCGCTGGCGGCATCAGTCCTCGTCGGCCACGCCGCTGAAGCGCCCAAGCTCACCGCGCAGCAAACGCAATTCTTCGAAACCAAGATCCGGCCGTTGCTGGCGAAGGAGTGTTATCAATGCCACAGCCGCCAGGCCGAGCGCGTGAAAGGCGGGTTGTTTCTTGATTCCCGGGAAGGCGTTCTCAAGGGCGGCAAGAATGGCCCGTCAATCATTCCGGGTAATCCGGAGAAGAGCTTGTTGATCCGCGCCGTTTCCTACAAGGATCCGGACCTCGAGATGCCGCCGAAGGGCGACATGCTGACGGATGAGCAGATCGCCGATCTGACCATGTGGGTCCGGATGGGCGCGCCAGACCCGCGTGTGTCACCTGTTGGGACAACGAACTGGAGCGATTCAGGCAAGAGCCATTGGGCTTGGCAGCCGGTCCGTAATCCGGCAGTGCCTGCGGTGAAGAACGAAGCGTGGTGCAAAACGCCCGTGGACCATTTCATCCTCGCGAAGCTGGAGGACAAAGGCCTCACGCCCAATGCTCCGGCAGACAAGCGCACGCTCCTCCGCCGTGTGACGTTCGATTTGACCGGCCTGCCGCCGACCACGGCCGAAGTGGACGCCTTTCTCGCGGACAATTCCCCGGATGCCTTCGAGAAGGTGGTGGATCGTTTGCTGGCATCGCCGCATTACGGCGAACGTTGGGGGCGGCATTGGCTGGATGTGGCGCGTTACAGCGACACCAAGGGGCAGGTGCGCCGCCAGCGGGAAGATCCGAACTCTCCCTACGCGTGGACGTATCGTGATTACGTCATCCGCAGTTTCAACGAGGACAAGCCTTACAACATCTTCATCGTCGAGCAGCTTGCCGCAGACAAATTGCCGGCAACGCAGAAGAACCTGACCAACCTCACGGCGCTCGGCTTTCTCACCGTCGGCGAACGATTCATGGGGATGCAGAACGACATCATCAACGATCGCATCGACGTCGTTTCAAAAGGGTTCCTCGGCTTGACGGTGACGTGTGCGCGCTGCCACGACCACAAGTTTGATCCCATTCCGCAGCGGGATTACTACGCGTTGCACGGCATCTTCGCGAGCAGCACCGAGCCGCAGGATGAACCCATCATCCAAAAGACGTCGTCGCTGACGAACTACGCGGACTATTACAAACAGCGCACGAAACTCGACAAGGAAGAGCAGGAACTCGCGGCCAAGATCCGTGAATTGCAACGCGGGCCGAACCGCGACCGCGAGATGATCCAGAAGACCCAGCGTGAGATCCGCCGCAACCAATCAGCCATCGCGGATCTCGAGATGAAGCACACTGGCGCGCCGAATCGGGCCATGGCACTGGTTGATTCACCGCGCCCGCGCGACTCGGCAGTGTTGATCCGCGGCGAAGCGGGCAACCGCGGCAACGTCGAGCCACGACACTTTTTGGAGATTCTCGCCGGTCCCAATCCGCCCGCCTTCACCAACGGTAGCGGGCGCTTGCAATTGGCCCACGCCATCATGGACCCCAAGAACCCACTCACGCCCCGCGTGTTGGTGAACCGCGTCTGGCAACATCATTTCGGTTCCGGTTTCGTGCCGACCCCGGATGACTTCGGCACAATGTCCGAGGCGCCAAGCCATCCGGAGTTGCTGGATTATTTGGCGACGAAGTTCGTGGCAGACGGATGGAGCATCAAGAAGCTGCACAAGGCCATCCTGCTGTCCGCGGTGTATCAACAAAGCAGCGCCAACAATCCGCGCTACGCCGAGATCGATCCCGGCAACCGCCTGCTTTGGCGCGCAAACATCGAGCGGCTGGAGTTTGAAAGCATCCGGGACTCCATCCTTGCGCTCGGCGGCTCGCTGGACACCAGCATGTTTGGCCGCCCGGTGGATTTCGACACGAACCCGGAATCCGCCCGTCGTTCCATTTACGGCCATATCGACCGCTCCGACATCCCGAGCGTGATGGTGAACTTCGATTTCGCGTTGCCTGATCTGCCGACGGGCAAGCGTCACGACACCATCGTGCCGCAGCAGGCGTTGTTCTTCATGAACAGTCCGCTCGTCATCGAGCAGGCGCGGAAGCTGGTCGCATTGCCAGAATTTGTTGCGCTGACCAATCGCGAGGCGAAAGTGCGGTTCCTTTATGATCGCATTTACCAACGCCTGCCATCCGACGAAGAGATCCAGTTGGGCTGCGATTTCATCCTGGATTCACCGGTAACGAAATCGCCGACCACGGTCGCTGCCGCAAACAACCGACCGAATCAGCAGGCCATGCAGAACCGCCGTCCGGCTCAACCACAGCCTGGACCTCCCGGTCAACGGGGCGCCCGCCGTTTCGGCGGCGCCACTCAACCCGTCACAGCTCTCAACGGTTGGGAAAAATACGCCCACGCCTTGTTGCAGGCGAACGAACTGGTTTACGTCAACTGATCGATGGATTTGGGCAAACAAAAACTCCGTCACCTTCGCAGGTGACGGAGTTTGAATTTCTAGCGGGCGCTTAGTTCGCCTTTTTGGCTTCGCCCTTGGCCTTGGCATAGCCGGCCTTCTCGAGTTCCTCAGCGGAGATTTTGGCGCGCTCTTCCTTGTCGAGCTTGCCGTCCTTGTTGGTGTCATACTTTTCCACCAACGCCTTGCGGGCGGACTTCTGCTCAGCGGTCAGCGCCGGCTTCTTGGATTCAGACTTCTTGCCTTCGGCCTTGTCTTCCGCATGGGCGGCCAGAGCGAGAACGCAGGTGAAGCAAAGGGCAACGATTAGTTTCTTCATGGTATCCGTTATTGTTTTGGTTTGTTTGCGCAGTTTTACTGCAACTTCGACACAGACGGCAGCCCTGTCGTTCAGGTTACACTCTTCTGTAACTTTTTGGCAAATGGCTGCCGGGAAGTGGACGCAGACCGGCGCGATTTGTTCAATCTAAATCAGCACAGGCTGGCGAGCAGGTTGTGGAGGAACACCACATTGTCGCTCTGGACGTAGTGCATCGTGCCGCTCATCCGGTCGAAGCTCTTGCAGAAGCGCAGGTAGTAGGCGGGATTGGTCTTCGGCGGTTCGCCTTGTGACCAGTCCCAGCCGCCACCGTCCTGGATGTCCACCACGTAGAGGGTGTGATCCTGAACGATCTTCCGGCCACCTTGCAGCCGAAGATTGTTCACGCAACTCAGACTCTTCTCGAACACCTGCGGCGCCATGATCGCCGAGCCGACACTCAAAACCACCCCGCCATCAAGTTCGTCCACCGCCCGGCTGAACAACGCGAAGTCTGTCTGCGCTGCCCGACCAACCGCGGCGCCGCTGAACATCGGGTGCGTGGCGATGATGTCGTAACCGATGCCGGGATGCACCGTGAACGGCACATTGCGCCGGAAAGCGTTGGCCAGGATTGAATGCGCCTTGTGCGGATGCGAGACGGCATTGCGGCCAGCCGGGAGTTTGTGCGCCAGCATCGCGTGCAACAGTTCAGCCCGGGCGGGCGCGAGCGGGTGCGCAGGCTGGGCGCGAAGTTCGGCTTCGAGTTCAGCTGGGCTGGGCAGCGTGCAGCCGTCCTCTTCGATGAAGCGGCCCAGCGCGCGGCCGTAACCTTCATTGCGCAACGCACCGGCGAGGATGGCTAAGTTCAGATTGCGGCCGGTCTCGTCCCACGTGCCAAACCGACCGGCGGGAACATTTTCGCGGACGCTCTCCTCGGTCTTGCCGAAGAAGGAAAGCTCCCAATCATGGATCGTTCCGGCGCCATTGGTCGCGAGGTGCGTGATCCAACCGCCGTTCACGAGCGCGTTGACGACATCCAGCAAACCGTTCTTCACGAGGTGCGCGCCGTAGATGAGCATCACGCTCGCGCCGCGTTTGCGGGCCGCGCGGATGTTGGCGATGCAACCGGCGAGTGCCGGCTGCAATTCTGTCGGGACGGCTGGCGCGGGCTTCTCCGGATGGACGAGAATTTTTTCGAGCAGGCTCAATGTC
>JBEGQI010000294.1:0-6177 GCA_041181065.1 Verrucomicrobiota bacterium
CAACCCACACCTCAAGTCGCCATCATCATGGGCAGCGATTCCGACTGGCCCACGCTCAAACCTGCCGCCGACGCCTGCGCGGAATTCGGCATCGCCACCGAAGTGCGCGTCGTCTCGGCGCATCGCACGCCGGAAGCGATGTTGCGTTACGCGAAGACCGCCGCCGGTCGCGGCCTGCGCGTCATCATCGCCGGCGCGGGCGGTGCGGCGCATCTGCCCGGCATGGTCGCAAGCCTCACGCCGTTGCCCGTCATCGGCGTGCCCGTCGAAAGCAAATCACTCAAGGGCCTCGACTCGCTGCTGTCCATCGTGCAGATGCCTGGCGGCGTGCCCGTCGCGACGGTCGCCATCGGCGGCGGACGCAACGCCGGATTGCTCGCCGTGCAAATCCTTGGCGCGAGCGATGCGAAACTCCGCGCGCGCGTCAGCGAATTCAAACGGAAACTCGCTGCGGAATCGGAAGCGAAGAATCGCCGGTTACAAACTCAATTGTCCGCGCCGGAGTGAGGAGATTATTCGGTTAATCCGAAGGACAACATAGGAATCGCGACATTGTTGAAACAAACCACTCATTAATACATTACGACCATGATTAAGACATCAACCAACATCACGATCAGTTCACTCATCATCGCTGCGGGTCTGTTGACGGGCTGTGCCACCTCCAAACAAGGGCATTGCCCGGCCAAGAATCAGTGCAGCGTGAAATGCGAGTCTGCCGCACCCGCAGCCAAGCTTCCGCCCACGAAGTCCGCGCAGGAGGCGATGACACCAACGGACGCGCTGGCCCAACTCAAGGGGGGTAACGCGCGTTTTGTCGCCGACAAACCGGCCCAGCGTGATTTGACGGCCGAGCGCGCCGCGACGGCTGCAGGCCAGTATCCATTCGCCGTCGTGCTGAGTTGCCTTGATTCGCGGACTTCCAGCGAGTTGATCTTCGACCAGGGCATCGGCGACATCTTCAACGCCCGCATCGCCGGGAACGTGTTGAACGACGATATCCTCGGCAGCATGGAGTTCGCCTGCAAAGCCGCGGGTGCGAAGTTGATCGCCGTCGTCGGCCACACGAAGTGCGGCGCGGTAAAAGGTGCATGCACAGGAGTGGAACTGGGCAACCTCACCGGTTTGCTCGCCAAGATCAAACCTGCTGACGTCGCCGTGCCGGCCGCAGGCGACAAGGGCAGCTACCAGCACGTGGACGCCGTCGCACAGGAAAACGTAAAGCTCGTGATGGCACAGATCAAGGAACGCAGCCCGATCCTCGCCGAGATGATCCGCGAGGGCAAAGTGGGCTTGGTTGGTGGAATGTATGACCTCGAATCCGGCAAGGTGACGTTCCTCGAATAAACCCACATGGAAATCCTCGACGCGATCCAGGCCAATCTTCTGTCACCCGCAGTTCTGTTCTTCGCGCTCGGCCTCGTCGCCGCGATCACGAAGAGCGACCTGAAATTCCCCGAGCCGCTCTACGTCGCGCTCACGATCTATCTGCTCGTCGCCATCGGTTTCAAAGGCGGCGTCGCCATAGCCGAGGCCGGCCTCGGCAAAATCTGGCTGCCCGCGCTTGCCGCGATGGCGCTCGGCGCGCTCATTCCGCTGTGGACGTATCCGGTGCTGCGGTTCGGCGGGAAATTTTCCGCCGTGGACGCCGCCGCCATCGCCGCGCACTACGGCTCGGTGAGCGCGGTGACGTTCATTGCCGCGACCAATTATCTCAAGGCCGTGAACCAGCCCTTCGAGAACTACGCCACCGCGTTCCTCGCCGTGATGGAATCACCCGCGATCCTCGTCGGCGTGGTGCTCGGCAAACTCGCGACCAGCAAGCGCGGCGGCGTGGACATGACCTCCGTGAAATCCGCGATGCACGAGGCGTTGTTCGGGCGTAGCATCTTCCTGCTTGTCGGCGCGCTCGTGGTCGGCGCGTTGTGCGGCAAACCCGGCATGGCGAAGGTTGAAGCGTTCTTCGTAACGCCGTTCCAGGGCGTGCTCGCGTTGTTCCTGCTCGAGATGGGGCTCGTCGCGGGCCGGCGGCTGAGCGACCTGAAAAAGGTCGGGCCGTTCCTGCTCGCGTTCGGCATCGTGATGCCCATGCTGCACGGCTGCCTCGGCGTGTGGCTCGGCAAACAGACAGGGCTCGAACTCGGCGGCGCGACGTTGCTCGGCGTGCTCGCGGCCAGCGCCAGTTACATCGCCGCGCCTGCGGCCATCCGCCTCTCGCTGCCGGATGCGAACCCCACGTTCTACCTCACGTCGTCGCTCGCAGTGACGTTTCCGTTCAACATCGCGCTCGGCATCCCGATCTACTTCGAAGTCGCGCGCCGCCTTTACGCCTAAAAAGTTTTCGCCATGAACCTGCACCCAATGAAACTGGTCACGATTGTCTGCGAAGCCTACGCGCAGGACGCCGTCACGAAACTGTTGCGCGAGATCGGCGCGCACGGCTGGACGAGCTTCGCCGTGGAAGGCGACGGCTCACAAGGCAAACGCCCCGCCGACATCCGCGAATTCGCCAACGTGCAGATCGAAGTCGTGCTGCAACCCGACACCGCCACGCGCCTGCTGGAAAGACTGGAACAGGACTTTTTCCCGCGCTACGCGATGATCGCCTTCGAATCCGACGTCCGCGTCCTGCGCCGGGAGAAGTTTTGACGGGGAATTCGCAACCACGAAATACACGAAACACACGAATGATCGTAGCGGCGGGCATCCTGCCTGCCGCTACGGACTATTCATTCGTCAAACCACGTTCCAAATCCGCCACGCTCGGCAGCGCGCCTCGCAATTGCTTCGGCAGCGACTCCACCAGCCGCGTTTTCCACTCGGCTACGCCGATGGGCTTTTTCACGTCGCGCAAGGCATACTCCACCGTCAACCTGTTCTTTTCCTTGCACAGCAGGAGGCCGATGGTTGGTTGATCGGTTGTGTGCCGCAGTTGTTCATCAACGGCGGTCAGGTAGAAGTTCATCTTCCCGGCGAACTCCGGTTTGAAGCCCTCCATCTTCAAATCGATCACCACGAAGCAACGCAGCTTCAAGTGGTAAAACAGCAGGTCGAGGTAGTAGTCTTCGCCGCCGATTTCCAGATGCACCTGCCGCCCGACGAAAGCAAAGCCCACGCCCAACTCCACCAGAAATTTCTGGATGTGCGCCGTCAATCCCTGTTCCAGTTCCCGCTCGCGCGCCTCGAGGGACAGCGTGAGGAAGTCGAAGGTGTAAGGGTCTTTCAACACTTGTTGCGCCAGATCGGATTGTGCCGGAGGCAATGTTTGGGCGAAGTTTGTCACCGCCTTGCCGGCCCGCTTGTGGGCTTGGGCTTCGATCTGCACGGTCAGGACGGTGCGACTCCAACCGTGTTCGATGGTGTGCCGCATATACCAGGTGCGAACAGCGCGATCCTTCACTTTTTCCATGAGGATGACGTGATGAAACCAAGGCAAGTTTGCCACGAGCGGTGGCAAAATTGCGGGAGTGGTTAATTGTGCCGCAGCCTGCGGCCCAATTGGGGCAGAGTTGCCCGCGGACAATTGTGCCGCAGGTGGCGGCATAATTGGAAAGCCCTCTGGATACTCGCGGTAAAAGGCGATCATCCGTTTAAGATTTCGCTCCGAGAACCCCTTTAACTCCGGGAACTCCGCATGCAAATCAGCGGCCAGTCTCGGAATTACGCCCGCGCCCAAGCCTTCTTTCGCCTGCTGTTGTGCTATGCGATGCCCAATCTGCCAGTAGAGCCACACCAGATGGGCGTTCACCGACAACGCCGCTTTCACCTGCGCGGCACGCACGCGGGACTTCAGCTCCGCCAACAATGGCCCGTAACCAACCGGCACTGCGGTCGCCGCGCTCACCGGTTTCTGAGTTCGCTTGCTCATGCTGGGAGATGCTATCAAGCGCTGAACTGTCTGCAAAGCCGCGGTGCTACATCTGTGAAAAACCCCTTTCTCATGTTTCGTGTCCATTTGTGGTTCGCCCCTGCGTCTCTGCGGGTTACTTCTACCACACTTCGGCAATTCCTATGGGTCGCTTCCGAAAGTCCGATTAGTGCGGGCGCACAGCTTGGTTAAATTCTCCGCGTCTCGATGATGTGGCTTGCGGACGGGCGCGCAAAGGGCGCGACGCGGTGGGCCGCACGCGAGGGATGACCCAATAACACGATTGAACACATGAACACAAAAACGAAATCCGGCATGGGCTGGTCGCTTCATCTGGGGCGCTGGCTGGGCATTGATGTTTATCTGCATTTCACCTTCCTGCTGCTGCTCGCGTTCATCGGGCTCAGCCAAGGCTTGGTCGGGCGCAGTCTCGACGCGGCGCTCGGCGGGGTGCTGTTCTTTGGCGGGCTTTTCTTCTGCGTGTTGCTGCATGAATACGGCCACGCGCTGGCGGCGCGGCGTTACGGCATCGCGACGCGCGACATCACGCTGCTGCCTATCGGCGGCGTGGCGCGGCTCGAACGCATGCCGGAGAAGCCATCGCAGGAATTTGTCGTGGCGCTCGCCGGCCCGGCGGTGAACGTCGTCATCGCGACCGGCCTGTTCGTGGGCTTGAAGCTTGGCGGTTGGTGGCAGCCGCTCAGTTCGTTGAGCGCGAGCAGCGGCAACATTTTCGAGCGGTTGCTCGTGGCGAATGTGTTCCTCGTGTTGTTCAACCTGCTGCCGGCGTTTCCGATGGACGGCGGGCGCGTGTTGCGCGCGTTGCTGGCGATGAAGTTGAATTACACTCGCGCCACCCGTATCGCGGCGCGGATCGGCCAGGGCATGGCGGTGTTGTTCGGTTTCGCGGGGCTGTTCGGCAATCCGATGCTGCTGCTCATCGCGCTGTTCGTGTGGGTGGGCGCGGCGCAGGAGGCCACGGCGACCGAGATGAAGTCGTCGCTCAGCGGCGCGACGGTGCGCGAGGCGATGCTCACGGATTTCAAGACGCTTGCGCCGGGCGACTCGTTGCGCGAAGCGACGCGGCTGTTGCTGGCGGGTTCGCAACAGGATTTCCCGGTGGTGGACCGCGAGGCGCTCGTGGGCATGCTCACGCATCGCGATCTCTTCGTGGCGTTGCGCGAGCGCGGCGAGCACACGGTGGTTGCCGAAGTGATGCGCTGCGAATTCGCCACGCTGACGGCGACTGAGCCGCTAGAGGTGGCGCTTGTGCCGGAGAACGTGGAGAAAGGTCTCGCCATGCCGGTGTTGGATGGCGGGCGGCTCATCGGCCTGGTCACGGCGGAGAACGTGGGCGAGTTCTTCATGATCCGCTCGGCGCTGCTGGCGCGCGGGGATCGCACTGAACCGCCGTCCGCGCCGCCGCGTTTGCCGCCGGTGCTGGCCGTGCCGCCGATCATTCGCGCGCCGGGCGGGACGACGTTGTCGCCTCAGTTCGGCAAATCCTAACGATGGCAACTGAAAGTCCGATTAGTCCCGGGCGAAAAGCCTGATACGGTTGAACAACATTTAAGAACTATGAACGAATCACTCTGGCTCTGGGTCGGTTTCAACGTGTTCATCCTCGCGATGCTCGCGCTGGATCTGGGCGTGTTCCATCGCAAGTCGCACATCGTGTCGTTGAAGGAGTCGCTCACGTGGACGGGCGTGTGGGTGGTGCTCGCGCTCTTGTTCAACGTGGGGGTGTGGCATTACGCCGGCTCGACCAAGGCGCTGGAGTTTTTCACCGGTTACGTCATCGAGAAATCGTTGAGCGTGGACAACGTATTCGTGTTCGCGCTGTTGTTCTCGTATTTCGCTGTGCCGCCGACCTATCAACACAAGGTGCTGTTCTGGGGCATCCTCGGCGCGCTGATCATGCGGGCCATCATGATCGCGGCCGGCGCAGCGCTCATCACGAAGTTCGCGTGGATCATCTACGTGTTCGGCGGCTTCCTCATCCTCACAGGCATCAAGATGATCGTGAAGCGCGAGGAGGAGATTCATCCGGAGCGTAATCCGGTGGTGCGCTGGTTCAAGAAGCTCATGCCCGTGACGCCGGAGTATCGCGGCGACAAGTTCTTCGTGCGCGAGAACGGCCTCCGCATGGCGACACCGCTGTTCGTGGTGCTGCTGCTGGTCGAGTTTTCCGACCTCATCTTCGCGGTGGACTCGATCCCGGCGATCTTTGCGGTGACGACGGATCCGTTCATCGTCTATACGTCGAACGTGTTCGCCATCCTCGGCCTGCGATCCCTCTATTTCGCCCT
>JBEGQI010000295.1:0-6346 GCA_041181065.1 Verrucomicrobiota bacterium
CACAGCTTGGGTAAAAGTTACCAGCAGTGATAGTAACGCCTGTCATGCATATTCAGAAATCCTTGGTGAGGTGACTTGGCATGTAGTAAACACCAACTGGACAGAGGTGGGCGTTGCATTCCATGGCACTAATCGGTGGAAACTGAAGAGCGTCGGATTCTTGGGTGATCCAGCAGGTGGTGGAGCTGCAGTGCAATATGATGGATTTGTCGTCAAATTTGAAGTCCTGGTGGATGCATACTGCAGCAAAGGCTGTTCAATTTATACCAATAGCGCGACACGAATAAAAACCATTGAACATGACGAGACCATCGAAGTCCAACAGGTGGGCAGCGGCGGTGTTTCAGTCCCTTTGCCGACATCGCTTGCTCAAGCAACCGGGGAAGCAATAGCGGCAATTATTGGAGACAACATCCAACTGTATGGGGTGAATTCTGATACTCTTACTCAAATGGCATCACAAATTAATGGGGACAAGAGTGCATCAACGAACTGGCCGGCCACTGATGGATCTTGGAAAGATGGTTCATCGCCTTGTGCTTCAGGCCCTCAATAGACAACACATGAAGACATCTTTGTTCATATTGCTCGCGGCCAGCCTCGTTCTTGGCGCTTTTACGCTGTCCGCTGCTGAACCGGAATACGACGGCAAGAAGTTTGGATCGTGGGTTAGAGAGTTCCGGCAGACTGGAAACTTGGAAAATCGCCAACATGCGCGTGACGCGATTCGCCAAATCGGAACAAATGCATTGCCCTTCCTGTTGGAGGAGATATCGGGTCTGGGAGCCGCGTGGAAAGCTGATCTGACGAACTTCGTTAATTCGCAACCTATGCTAGAGCGGACCATGAATGTGCGCTTTGCCTTTGAGGCGCTGGGGGAAGTCGCTGAACCTGCGTGGGAGAATTTGATGAGTATGATGAATAAAGAGGAAGGGTTTTACGCAGACACTGCGGCTTATGCTCTGACTCAGATAAACCCCAAACGGGCCGCCCCCTTGTTGTCTGGGCTAATCATTAAAACGAATCGAAGCAACTTCGTCCGTTGCGCCGCAATCAACAATCTTTTCTTTGTTGGAACCAATGCAAATATTGCCGTGCCCAGCTTGCTGTCCTGTATGGATGAGACTGGGGATACCCAAGAAGCTCGGGACCTGAGGAGACTGGCCGTGAGCGCGTTAGGAAATATTGCGCAGCGGCCAGATGTGGTGGTCCCTAGGTTGACAACAGTTTTGAAGGTTGACGAATTCTGGATGGTTCGCTCCGTGGCTGCGCGGTCGCTTGGTGCCTTTACCAACGCAGCCGCGCCAGCCCTTCCCGCGCTTCGCGCCGCTGCTACGAATGATGTTAACGGACGCGTGCGTAAAGCCGCAACGGCTGCCATCAAGAAGATTGAACCAGATTAGTGAGTGGGCACTGGCAGAGTGGGGCGGCCCAAGAATCCCCTCTACAAAAATAGTAGTTGCGCTCAAGCCGGATTAAGCATATCTGTTGGCCCGTCGAAGGATTAAGTGCTGCGGTGGTTTGATGAATTGGCGCAGCGGCTTCTCAAAGTTCAACTTTCAGCCTCATTTAGGGCTTTTCTGGATTCCTTCGGCATTCGCAATTATGAACAACGCGAGCAACGCGAATAACGCGACCGCTAACAACAACGGACCAGCCGAAGTCGGCTCCGGTTACCTCGAAGTTTCCGAAAAGGGATTCGGTTTTCTGCGCACCGCGCAAAACCATTTCCATCCCAAGCCGACCGACATTTTTGTCACGCCCGACACCATCAAACGCAACTTCCTCCGTGAAGGCGCGCTGGTGGAAGGCAACACGCAGCCGCCCCATCGCGGCACGAGCCCGCAGCTCAAGACTGTGGCCAGGGTCAATGGCATGCCCTTCGAGGAATACGTCAAGGCGGTCCGCTTTGAGAACCTGACCACCATTGACCCTATCGAGAAGTTCAAACTCGAAACGGCCCCGGACGTCCTGGAGACCCGCATCATTGATCTCGTCACGCCCATTGGTAAGGGCACGCGCGGCCTCATCGTCGCGCCGCCGCGCACGGGCAAGACCACGGTGCTCAAGCAGCTTTGCAATTCGGTCACCACAAATCACCCCGAAGTCCATGCGATGGTGCTCCTCATCGACGAGCGTCCCGAGGAAGTCACCGACTTCCAACGCTCAGTGAATGCGGAAGTGGTCGCGTCCTCCAACGATCAGGACATCGACACGCACGTGCGTCTCTCGCGCTTCATGATCGAGCGTTGCCGCCGCATGGTGGAAGCCGGCAAGGACGTTTTCGTATTGATGGACTCTTTGACCCGCGTGGCCCGCGCTTACAACAGCGCCCACGGCGGTTCCGGCCGCACGATGACCGGTGGCGTGGACGCCCGCGCGCTGGAAATCCCCCGCAAGATGTTCGCCTCCGCTCGTAAGATCGAGAACGGCGGCTCGCTCACCATCATCGCCACGGCGCTGGTGGACACCGGCTCCCGCATGGATGAACTCATCTTCCAGGAATTCAAGGGCACCGGTAACATGGAAATCATCCTCGACCGGAAACTTTCCGATCGTCGCTTGTTCCCCGCGCTGGACATTCCTCGCAGTGGCACGCGCAAAGAGGAAAAATTGTTCCCGGCGAAGAACCTTGATGCCATCCGCAAGCTGCGCCGCATGATGGTGGACTTGAATCCCATCGAGGCGATGGAGACGCTCCAGAACGCCTGTCGGAAATATAAGACCAACGACGAGCTGCTCGCGCAGTTGAAATAATCGGTCTGGTTCAACTCGACCTTTCCGCGCCCTGGCTTGCAAAAGCCGGGGCGTTTTTCTTCTGGCACCCGCCTTGGCCCGTGAGCTTTTGCTTTTCTCCCCGTTCCGTTCTCCGTTCAATGGCGCCGTGTCACGTGAATACGTTGTCCAACCATTCCGCGCTGCGGTCGAGCTTGCCATCGACTACGCGAAGGAACTGAACGAGCAGCAATGCGCTGCCGTCACCGCGCCGCCGGGACCCGCCCTGGTTATCGCGGGCGCGGGTTCAGGCAAGACGCGCACGCTGACGTATCGCGTCGCGTATCTGCTGGAGCAGGGCATCCCGGCGGAGCGCATGTTGCTGCTCACGTTCACGAACAAGGCCGCGAAGGAGATGATGCGGCGTGTGGCGGATCTGCTCGGGCACGATTTGCCGGAGCTGTGGGGCGGGACGTTTCACTCCATCGGCAATCGCGTCCTGCGGCAGCACGCGCCGAAGCTCGGGTTCGGACGCGACTTCGGCATCCTCGACCGCGACGACGCCAAGGCGCTCATCAAGTCGTGCATTGCTGAGGCGCAGATCGACGTGAAGGCGACGCGCTTTCCCAAGCCCGAAGTGCTGGCGGAAGTGTTCTCGATGGCGGTGAACACCCACAAGTCCGTCGAGCAAATCGTCGGTGAAGGCTACGACCATTTCGCGCATCTCACGCCGGCCATCGTCGGGCTTGCGCAACGCTACGCCGACAAGAAGCGCGCCACGAATGCCATGGATTTCGACGACCTGCTCGTGTTGTGGCTGCGGCTCTTGCAGGAGCACGAGGATGTCCGCGAGCAATACCAGCGGCGCTTTCAGTTCGTGCTTGTGGACGAGTATCAGGACACGAACAAGCTCCAGAGCGACCTAATCGACCTGCTGGCGGCGCGCAGCAAGAACGTGATGGTCGTGGGCGACGACGCGCAAAGCATCTACGCGTGGCGCGGTGCGAACTTCCAGAACATCCTCAAGTTCCCCGAGCGTTATCCCGGCGCGCAGGTCTTCAAGATTGAGACCAACTACCGCAGCACGCCGGAAATCCTGCAAGTGGCGAACGCCGCCATCTCGGCGAACATAAATCAGTTCGCCAAGGAACTCGCGCCCGCGCGCAAGTCCGGCACCAAGCCCGCGCTGGTAACTTGCGAAGACGCCAGCCAACAGGCCGCGTTCGTCGCGCAGCGGCTGTTGGAATTGCGCGAAGAGGGGATGGACCTCAACCAGATGGCGATTCTCTACCGCTCGCACTTTCACGCGCTGGAACTGCAGCTCGAACTCACGCGGCGGAACATTCCCTTCACCATCACCAGCGGTATCCGGTTCTTCGAGCAGGCGCACATCAAGGACGTGACGGCTTACATCAAGTTCGTCACGAACTCGCGCGACGAACTTTCCTTCAAGCGCGTGGCGGAGTTGCTGCCCGGCGTCGGCGGCAAGGCGGCGGACAAGTTGTGGACTGCGTTGCAGTCGGGGATGGGGTCTCGGGTCTCGGATCTCGGGGAAGAAGCGCTCGCAGCGTCCGAACCACAATCCCAGACGCCAGACGCCAGACCCAATCCCCCGGCCGCCGCTCCGGCTCCCATCGCCACGGCGCTCCAAGGTTGCGCCAAGTCTGTGCCGAAGAAAGCCGCCACGGCGTGGGCGCAATTCGTCGCCACCATTTCGCAACTCGAGGCGCCCGACATCCGCAACAGCGCGGCCAAGATGATCAAGCTCGTCATCGACGCGGGCTACGACGATTACCTGATGGAGAACTACGACAACCACGACAACCGCCTCGACGACCTCGAGCAGTTGGCCGTGTTCGCGCGGCAGTTCGCCAACATCGAAGAATTCCTCACCCAACTCGCGTTGCTCACCAACGTCGAGGCCGAGGACGACAAGCCGAAGGACCGCGACGAGGAAACCGTGAAGCTCTCGACCATCCATCAGGCCAAGGGGCTGGAGTTCGACGTCGTGTTCGTCATCATGCTGTGCGACGGGTTGTTTCCGTCGGCGCGCTCGCTGGACATCCCGGAGGCGGAGGAAGAGGAGCGGCGGCTGTTCTACGTGGCGGTGACGCGGGCGCGCAACGAGCTTTACCTGAGCTATCCGCTCATCCGCAAAGGCTTCAGCGGCGACGGCTTTGAACTACAACAACCCTCGCGCTTCCTCGGCGAGATTCCGCCGGAACTGATCGAGGAGTGGAACTTGAGGAATTATTGAGCGGAGTCGTGGCCCGTTACTGGTATGGATATCGCGCTGCGATGTCCTCGTCACCGAGCGCAGCGTCAGGTGACGAAACAGTGTGTCGTGTGATTTACGTCGCAGGGGGAGCATCGCCTGACGCTTCGCTCGGCGATGCGGACGGCGCAGCGCGCCGTCCCTACCATGGCATCGCGCTTCTTGGGCGAGATTCCGACGAAGCCGATCGAGCAGTGAAACTTGAGGAATTATTGAGAAGCGTTCGGGCGGGGGCTTGCAGGCAATCAGCGGATTAGGCTATTGGTCAGCTCCATACCGCTAAGACTAGGACATGTCTTTTATCTGGTGACATATGGACCTCGGCAATTATCCCATGTGCTGGGTCAATCGAGTATACCAACCACCCTCGCGAGTCTCTCTCAGCGAGAGGTTGCAGTCCTCGTGTGCCCGGTGATGCATCGATCCATGCTTGAATCCTTTGCGGATCACCCTCAAAGGAAATGCGAAATTGCCGGGTGAACATGGAACCCGATACCTCCACGTCCAGTGAAGAAGTGGGAACTGGAAACGGTGCAAGACGAGCCCATTCTAAAGTAGTGCGAATGGCTGAAGATCGATTGAACGGACTGGTAGGCGAAAGTATGAACCACGCTGCGGCAAACGCCAAGAGGATGCCTGACACGCAAATCATCCATTTTTTGCGGGCGAATCTCATAAGCGGCGACCTCAGATTCATGGCTGCGACTCTCAGCCGGTGCCGCACGGTTGTCGAGCGGGTTTTCGGGGCGTGTTCGCTCAATGTCCTTTCACTAGCTTCAAGGTGATCCACATGCCCAGCAGGGCGAACATGGCAAGGAAGCAGTAGCCGATGAGGAGTCCGGCTTTGACGAGTTCGGCGCCGAGGAGGCGGGGGTTGCGTTGGAGTTCGGCCTTGGCGAGATGGCCGAAGATGATTCCCAAGGTGCAGCCGAACGGGCCGATCAAAAGGCTGCCGCAGGAGAGGGCAAGCGAGGCGATGGCGTAGGCGGAGTAGCGCGGCATCGGGGCGGGCGCTTCAGCGTGGGCCATGGTCTCGGTGGCGCGGGGCGCGCCGTGGGCGTGCGTGGGGACAGGGACTTTGCCGGTGGTGATGCGGAGGTGATGTTCGTCGGGGAGTTTGGGGACGACGACTTCCTGTCCGCAGGCGGGACAGGGGATGGTGCGTCCGGCCATTTCGTCGGTGCACTTGATGTGCTGTTCGCAGTGCGAACAGGCGAATTTCAAGTCGCGCATACCCTTGATCGGTTTTGTTTACAGCGCCTTGATGACGACCAAGGTCCGGTCGTCGGTCGGTGGTGCGTCGTGGGTGAAGGCATTCACCGCCGAGAAAACGTTGGCCACGATCTGGTGGGAGTC
>JBEGQI010000296.1:0-2961 GCA_041181065.1 Verrucomicrobiota bacterium
TGCTACGGCGCGGGGCAACTGTGGAGCACAGTGCCTGCTGGCAAAACCGTGCCGGCCGGCACGCAGCGCGCCGACACCGTATGGCTGCTGACTATTCCCGTCGAGCCGCAGGCGGCGGAGCAAATCCTAACCGCGACAGATGACGCTGAGGTGCGAGACGGTGCGAACAAGACGGTCAACTACGGCGCCAGCACCACCATGACAGCGCGAAACGACCCGACGAATACAGCCAACCGAAGTGCCGCGCTCATGAAGTTCAATCTGACTGGGGTGGCGTTGACGAACATCGAGTTCGCCATGCTCTCGTTCCAGGCTTCCAGCGCAACATTGAACACCACCGCGCAAGCGCATGTGTATGCACTTGCCACGAACGGTTGGACGCAAGGCGCTGTCACCTGGAGCAACGCACCGAACTTGCGCCAAAATTTGGGGCCCGGGAACACGATTCTCTACCGGCTGATCAATGGGGCTGGTGACTCGGCAAACATCGTCGGTCAAGTAGTGGTGAACTCCACCAACGTGACGGAGAAGCTGATCGACGTCACGGATTGGCTCCGTGGCTACACGAATAGCAGCGCCACGTTCCTGGTCGCCCAGGAACCGCGTTGGGACGTGGCGCTTCCGTCGCTCGACACGGGCGACACGCAGCCGGATGGCGTGCGAATCCTGACCAGCGAGAGCGGCAACGGGCCGCGGCTGCGGCTCGTCTTGAAGGGCGTCGCGCCGACCAACACGCCGCCGGTGGCCACCAACGATCTTTACAATGCCACCGAGGACACGCCGCTCTTCGTCGCCGCGCCCGGCGTGCTGGCGAATGATTTTGATGCCGATTCGAACTCGCTATCCGCCGGCCTGGTGGCCAGCCCATTGCACGGCAGCGTGGTCCTGAACAGCGACGGGAGTTTCACTTACAGCCCGGCCACCAACTATTTCGGCTCCGACAGCTTCACCTACAAAGCCAACGACGGGCTCGCCGACTCGGGCGTGGCGACGGTCACGCTCAATGTCGCTGCCGTCAACGATGCGCCGCTGGCGCAGAACGACAGCGCCACGACGGTGCAAGACGTGCCGGTTTCTGTGAATGTCCTGGCCAACGACAGCGATGTGGACGGCGGAACGCTGGCGATCGTTTCGTTCACGACGGGCGCAAACGGCAGCGTCAGCAACAGCGGCGGGGGGGTGCTCCTCTATTCGCCGAACCCGGCGTTTTCCGGCAGCGACAGTTTCTCCTACACGATCACGGACGGGCAGGGCGGGACCAATTCCGCAACGGTCACGCTCACGGTGAATGCAACCGCGGGTGGAACGCCGTATTGGACGAATCTGCTGGTGGCGACTGAAGCCTTTGTGCGCGGAGGGACGAGTGCGGCGCTGGATCAAGACGAAGTTACGACCGGCTACATCATGGTGAAATACAATGCCACGCCCTTCGACAGCGCGCGCAAGGCCTACTTCCAGTTCAATCTGGCTGGACTGAATGTGAACGTCAGCACCGGCGCCACGCTTACGGTCACGACGCACACCAACGCTTTCCGCCACAGCGCGCAGCTTTGGGGCTTGAGTCAGGCCTATCCGGGCTTCACTGATACCATCACCTGGAATTCCGCGCAGGCGAACGAGACCAATTCCAATGACCTTCTGACGAATGGGGTTTTCTACGCGCAACGCCTCGGCGCGCCGTTTGTTTTCCCGGCGTCGAACTCCACGCCTTTCAACTTTGGGGTCTCCAATCTCAGCGGTTTCCTTTTGAGCAATCGAGTGACCTTCGCGTTCACCGGCGTGTATGACGCTTTGAATGATGCGGGCGGCCTTCGACTGGCGCGGACGAACGCGGTGTTGCAGGTGCTGGTCGTGCCGCCGGCGCCGCTGGCCACCAATCCGCCGGTCATCACCAGCATCGTCCTGAATTCCAATCGCACAGTCACGATGACGTTCCTCGGCACCGCGGGGGCGACGTATCGGGTTCAAGGCGCTGCCAGTCTGCCCGGGGGCGTGTCGTGGCTCAGCCTTAGCACCAATGTCGCCAGCACGAATGGCACGTGGTCGTTCACGGATGGTGCGCCCACCAATCAACCTGCGCGGTTCTACCGCGCCATCACGCCATGAGAACACGCGTCTTCGGGATCACACTAGGTTTGTTGCTCGTCGCCGCGCGCAGTTTCGCGGCGGAGGTGGACGCCGCCACCAAGCCCGGCGAGGCGTGGAAGCGGTTCGAGACCCGGACGCTCTCGGAAGTGGATTCGCTCGCGAGCCTCGCACCGGATGCGGGGCTGGACCGGTTTGGTGGCTTGTCCGATCGCAAAGCCAAGGCCACTGGTTTTTTCCGCGTCGAGAAGATCGATGGCCGCTGGTGGCTTGTGGATCCGAACGGCGGGTTGTTCATCCATCGCGGACTGGCCACGGTGCGATCGGTGGATGCACCCAAGGCGCAAGCCGCCTTTGACGCTAAGTTTGGCTCGCTGTCGAATTGGGCCGCCCAGACCTCCAGCTTCCTGCGCGAGCACGGGTTCACCAGCGCGAGCGGGTGGTCGGATGTGGATTCATTGCGCCATGCGGTCCAGCCGCCGGTGTATGCGCGCATGTGGAGTTTCATGGCGAACTATGCGCGCAAACGCGGCGGCACCTTTCAGCAGCCCGGTCACATGGGGTATTCGAACGACTGCATCTTCGTGTTCGATCCGGAGTTTGAGACGGTCTGTGACGAATATGCGAAACAGCTGACCGAGACCAAGGATGACCCGTGGTTGATCGGCCATTTTTCCGACAACGAAATGCCGCTGCCCGCCGAGGCGTTGCGCAACTATCTCAAGCTGCCTGTGGGCGATCCCGGGCGTCAGGCGGCGGCGAAATTTTTGCAGGCCCGCCACGGCGCGGACGCCACGCTGGCGCAGATCACGACGGCGGATGAGGCGGCGTTTCAGGAACTGGCCGTGGGGCGCTATTTCGAAGTGGTCTCGCGCG
>JBEGQI010000297.1:0-3210 GCA_041181065.1 Verrucomicrobiota bacterium
ATAGGACAGGTTCGCCGCCGATGGCACCGCGTCTTGCAATGATGACAGATAGGCGATGCCGCCGATTTGTTCCAATGTGCCGGCATCTTTCAGGTGTTGCATCACGGACACCACCTCCACCGGCTTCATCGCGTCCGCCAAGTCCGTCATGGCCTGAAATATAACCTGGTGACGCAAATCATACCATACTTCATCCTGCCCAAATCGCACAACGCACTCATTCAGGCATTGCTTTGCGTCCCACAAGATGCAACCAAGCACGCCAGATTCGGCTTCTGTGCTGTTCGGCGGCACGCGGTCTGTCGGACGATGTTTTTGCAGGTCAATCATTGTCTCAAAGTGCGCCACCCTTCCAACTCCGCTCCATGACGGCCACGGGCTGATTCTGCGCCTTAACCCAAGCATGGGCGCGCTGGACTTCGCCGTTCCAATGGTTCAGCAGTGTGGCGTAATCCTTACGGGCGTAGGTTTGTGATTGCGGCGCGGCGTAGAACTTCTCCAACGCAGCCCAATCTTCTCCCGTCGTATCTCGGACGCAAGGCTCCGCCGCCCGCCACGCCTTGCGCTCGCTGGCGTCGTAAGCGGTGGTGATGCGGCGTCGGAACAGTTTTTCCGCCCGCAATTGGTGCGGCGGTTTTGTGGGGATTGGGCCGCAGGTGATTGCGCCGACATCGTTAGTGAATAGTGTCATTTTCTTTTATTCCTTTCGTTTGCCAAATTCTTAATCAGCAGCGGCCCAATTTCCAGCCAAGCCGCCCGCAAATGTTTGCACATTGCCAGTTGCCCTTTAAG
The DNA here is from genome assembly GCA_041181065.1 of Verrucomicrobiota bacterium. GTDB lineage: Bacteria > Verrucomicrobiota > Verrucomicrobiia > Limisphaerales > DSYF01 > DSYF01. The sequence continues at coordinate 793 of JBEGQI010000297.1, forward strand.
CAATCCCATCTTGATTCTTGGCGCAAGAAAACATTCATAGTGCCTACAATTACAACGTCCATCTTCCAAGTCAAGCAAATACGTTTCGCCGGAATCGCTTTCGCAATGGAAACGGAACGGTTCGCCGGATGTTGGCACGATGGTCATGGGGCGAATTTGTTAGTTGCGGCGAATCAACGGCTTGCGGTTTTAAGGCTTTGTATAATAAGAGTTAGGTGCCTTCCATTTTTCTCTGGCGTTGCGCTTGTCGGCTTCGATCAGCGCATCGCCGTAGTTCACAAAGTAGTTCGTCCAACTGTTGTCGTCTCTGTATGCTGGGTTGACTATTTTCCACCGCCTCGGGCGGCACGGTGTATCGATGACTTGCCAAGCGCCGCACATTTGGGTTGTCATTCCAGCGGCACCTAACCATGCGCTGCTGCCAACATGGCGGGGCGATTTAGTCTTGGTTTGCATTTGATGTCCTTTCCGCCCCGCCATGTGGCAGAGCTTGGGTGTTAGGCCAACGCATTCTCGCGCCTCCTGCAAAATCGTTCCCACGCTTCTAGCATGTCCTCACGCTCAGAATACATCGCGCATTCTGCCTCGTCGTATAGCCTCGACTTCGGAAGCGCAATCACGTCCGTTGGACGGCCATCGATCCATCCGTATCGTTGCAGCAACACGAACTCCGCATCGTGGCTTATTACGCGGCCTTGATTGTGTATCTGTCCATCTTTCAAGACGTGAACAAACATCCCAACAGGCCCGCCCGTCATTGCGGACATTCGTTTTTCCGGCACAGCCCCGTCAGATTTCTCTTGGTTACATTTTCGGCACGCGGTTGTCAGATTGCTCATGTGGTGGCTTCCTCCTTTTGCTTTTGGGATTATGTGGTCAACTTCTAGCTCGGCATCAGTTCCAGGGACGCCGCAATACGTGCATTGAAATCGGTCGCGTTTCATCACGCGAATCCTTACGGCAGCAGAAGGACCGTCGAATGGCCTAACCAAGCGCTGCAGCGAACTAGCGCCTTGGTCGTCAGTCTGAATTTGTGAGTCTTGCATGGCGCTAGTCGCTGAGCTTTTTGTTAGGAGCACTCGTCACAGCCGCCATGACGCCTTTGGTCAGATTCGCGTGACAGCCCCCGCCAGACCATGCCCGCTCTTGGTTTAGCAGTTCTGTGATGCAGGCGAGCATCACCGGGCTTTTGTGCGCCTGGAAAAGCAGCACGCGGGCTTTGTCCAGCATGGTGTCTATTTGGTTCATCTCATGCGCGATGCGTTCCGGCGATGCCTTGAGCGTATCGTTCTGGTCGGCATAGCTCAGGTATTGCGCCTTGCCTTGGATGGAGTGCAGGATGTCATCGAGCTTGGCCAGACATTCGACCGTGCTCCTAATCACCGGGTCGAGCGAACCGGCGTTAAGCGTTTCGGGTTGTTCCATAGAGTTTTTGGTTATCGAGTGTCGCCGGCCTCCGGTCGCTCACCCGGAGCGTTAGGCGTATGCCGGACACGTCATCCCGCATCGCGTTAAAAATTCAGTTTCGGTTATCCACACACCCCATCCGCCGCATGGCGTGTTGGCGTGCAGCTTCTTTACGAGCATCAGTCCTCCGCCCGTGTCTATCACTACCGGCATTCGAGCCGACCACCATGATTTTCGCGGCCACCGCCACCGGAAGGACATGAAGCCTTCGCGCTGGCGCAGCCAGAGATTGTCTTTGAAGTCCTCGCCACGGAGCAGCCAGACCATGTTTCGGTAGTGCCGCTCACGCTCTTGGATTTCTTCCGCCGATATACTGCTCGCCTGTAGTTCCACCACGAGTTTCGGTGTCTTTACATCGGCTCGGTGATTTCCGATTACCACTTCTTGCCAGTCATCCGGGAAGCGCCGCTTCCATCCGATATGCCATTCCGATTCCGGCTCGTGCCACGGGTCGCAGTCATCGGCTTTGTGCGCCCAATGCCAGGTCACGATTGATCCGCACTTCGCCATTACTTCACCTCGGCAGCACGGACATTCTCCGCGCTCGCCGGGTTCGGCGGTTATTCGTTCCGAGTTTTTGAGTGCCCAAATCATACGCCTAACAAGACGGTGCAGCGAACGGCGGGATTGCATCGCGGTTGCAATCGGACGCCGCAGGCCCGCCGTCGCTGACCTTGCTGTTAGGCGTTCTGAACGCCACCCGTGTTTCGCCAGCTACTTTTTGCTTGTCTTTGTTCATAAGTGCAGACGGATTGTATTGCTCGCGCTCAGGCCGATGAGCTTGGGTCGTTAGCTGGAAACTTATTCAACCACCGCCACAACGCCAGCGTCAGCTTAAACCCGTCGTAATCATTGGCCCAATCGTCGTTAATGGCGACGCTGATTTCGCCGGGGTGAACGGTGGAGATGTAGATGTTGGCGGTGCGAACTCCTTTGTGTTCCGGGTTTCCC
>JBEGQI010000298.1:0-5147 GCA_041181065.1 Verrucomicrobiota bacterium
CGATCGGAGTGAAGCCGCAGGTGCAACAAACGCGGTGCACAGGACGATTCCTTCGCCTGCGCAAATTATTACTCCGACCCGCCAGCGTTCAGTCCCGTATTGCTTGCAATACGTTCCGCTCAAACGCTCCGTTCCTTTTGGTCACGCACCACGCCGGACTGCATCGCGGCGTTCTTGGCCCGTGATTCATCACGCAGCTTCGTCTTGAACGTGACGAGCTTATCCTGAAGTGCCGTGTCGGCCGTGGAGATGATCTGGACGGCAAGCAATCCTGCATTACGTGCACCGCCAATCGCGACAGTCGCGACCGGCACCCCGCTCGGCATCTGCACGATCGCCAGCAAGGAGTCGAGCCCTTTGAGCGATTTGCTCTCAATGGGCACACCGATGACGGGCAAGGTTGTGAACGCCGCTGCCACTCCGGGCAGATGCGCCGCGCCACCAGCCCCCGCGATGATGACCTTCAATCCGCGCTTGATGGCGGCCCCGACGAATTCTTCCAAGCCGTGCGGGTCACGATGCGCGGAGATGACGCGCGCTTCGGATGCGATGCCAAATTCGGCCAGTGCGTCGGCGGCTTGCTTCATTGTGGGCCAGTCAGAATCGCTGCCCATCAAAATACCCACGAGAGGTTTGGAGTCAGGTTGTTTGCTCATAGAAAGACGGCGGCGATGAGATAGCGGGACACGGGCACGAAGGCAAACACGGAACTGCACGGCAGCTTGCGATCAGGGAAGTTTTTCAAAACTCAGCGTGCGTAACGCCGGATGGCTTTCTGCCACCAGAGCGCCAGCGTCTGGCCTGGGCGCAACCACGCCTGCCGGTGCAACCAGGACATCGCCGCCGGGTCGGACAACAACTTCATCTTCTCGGACACATTGAGCGCGGCCGGTCCTTGGGCAAGGACCTTTTCCGCGAGGGGTTGCAGTTGCGCCGGGTCGCCCGTCACCTTGGCCATGAGTTCGGCGTAGGCAGGGTTCAGCTTTTTCTCGCGCAAGAAGGAAACGTGGATGGCGTTCACGTAAGGATCGAGCACGGCATCGGCAAAGCCGGAATTCGGCGGACGCGGATTCAAGGCGCCTTCGGCTTGCAACTTCCACATGCGTTCGCGGAGAAAAGCGATTTCGTCCGGCGGGTTGGTTTCTTCCGGCGTCACAAACAGCCCCATGTCTCCGGCGCGCCGTCCCAGTTCGCTGCGATTGGTCAGGACGCTCACCGGCACAGCCAGCAGCAGGCCGAGCAACACAGGCGCGAACCACCAGAACACCGACGGGTCGAGCCAGATGACTAAGCCACCCCACAGCACGCCCACGAGCATGTGCCACCAGTGGCACCGCAGTGCGTAGCCCCACGACGTGCCGTCCGCGCCGCGGTTTTGCGCTCCCCAGTTCACGCCCATGCCGAGCAGGATGGTGATGACGAACTGGGTGTGCCAGAGCATCTGCAGCGGCGCGTGGAGGGTGGAGAACAAAGTTTCTGTTACGGCACTGGCGACGACTTTCAGCACACCACCGAATTCGCGGCGGCGCCGGGAATCGAGCGCCAGATCGATGATGGCCAGAATTTTTGGCAAAAACAGCGCGCCCATGCAGATGATGAAAATCAGGAATGCGTGGGCGGTGCCGTTCAGCGCGCCCAGCCAGTAGGACTGCACGGGCGGCAGCGTGCTAAGGCCGGATAAGTTGAACGACCACCGAATCCAGCAATATGTCAGCATGAACGCGAGCCACAGCGGACTGCTCAGGTAACCAAAGATGCCCAACGTGAGGTGAATGCGGCTGACGCCGCGCAGCCCTTTCGCGAAAAGCAGCATGCCGTGCTGGAGATTGCCCTGACACCAACGGCGGTCGCGCTGCGCGCTTTCGATCATTCCCTGCGGGCCTTCCTCGTAGCTGCCTTCGAGGTCGTAAGCGAACCACACGCGCCAGTTCTCCTTCAACATCAGCGCCGCCTCGACGAAATCGTGGCTGAGAATGTGACCGCCAAAAGGTTTGCGCCCGGGCAATTGCGGCAGATCGCAGAACTGCATGAAGGGCTCGGTGCGGATGATGGCGTTGTGCCCCCAGTAGTTGCCGACGCTTAGGGCCCAATAATTCAAACCCGAAATGAATATGGGCGCGTAGAGGCGGTTAGCGAATTGTTGCATCCGGCCGAAGAGCGACTCGGCATTCACGAGCGCCGGCACGGTCTGGATCAGCCCGACCTGCGGATTCAACTCAATCATCTGCACGAGTCGGACGATGGTCTCGCCGCGCATGATGCTGTCGGCGTCGTAGCAGATGAAGTAGCGATAGCGCCGGCCCCAGGTGGCGAGAAAGTCCCGGACGTTGCCGCTCTTCTTGCCTTCGTTACTAAACCGCCGACGATAATGGATTCGCCCGAGCGCCCCGAGGTCTCGCACTAGCAGATGCCAGCGGCGCTCCTCCTCGATCCATTTATCAGGGTCGGTGGAATCGCTGAGGATGTAAAAGTCGAAGCTTTCGAGGTTACCCGTCTGGCGGACTGATTCGTAAGTCGCGCGAACGCCCTCATAAACGCGGGCCACATCCTCGTTGTAAATAGGCACGATGATGGCGGTGCTGGCGCCGGCAATGGGTTGCTTGGCGTAATCCGCAAAGCTCGTGATGCGCGCCTTGTCACCGAATATCCGCAGCAGGAAACCGAACACACCGTGCACACAACCGATGGCCACAAGCAGGAACAGAATGATGAAGAGCACCAATAACACTGTGCGCGAAGCGGACCAACCAGTGCGCCACAAAAGGTCCGCAAACATCAATGACACCACGCCGGTCAGCAGGAGGGCGCAGGAGTAGAAGAGAAAGATGCGGATACCACGGCGCAATACAGGCAGGTTGACGATGACGGGTTCGCGCACCGGAGCCGGGGGCTTGGATTGGTCGTTGACGGTGGACATTTAACGGTGCGTAAGAATGAACACGGCGATGAGCAAGGCGGCGAACACAAGCCATACAGCCATCATTTTCGAGAAGCGCACTTTCGTGATGCTGTTCAACGTAGCAATCGGGCCGAGGTCCAAGGGGCGTGGGGCCATCTGGGATAATTGAAAGTCGGGACCGGCGCGCAGATACGCCTCACGCATGGCTTTTACGAATTCCTCCGGCCACGGGCCGGGCCGCAAAAACTGATCCTGCCATTTGCCTGGCATGTCGGCTAGCAGCAAGGCGAGCCGCCCGCGCGTGGAAAGCATGTGATCGCGATTCGTTGGCGGCTCCTGCAGCACCTCCGCAAACCACTCGGTAACGACGTGATCCATTTCTTCCGCTGCTAGCTCCGAGGCGGAACGCTCCGAGACTTCCTTGGCGCGCCGCATCGCGCGTTCGATCACAAGTGCGACGAGCTGACCCAGCAGGACCTTATTCCCAACGCGCAGCGAATTGAAATAGCTCTCCACCTTGGCGTAGGCAGCGTTCCATTCTTCCAAGGGCCGACCGGCAAGACGACCCGGTGATTCAGTCCAACCCAAGGTTGGGTTCATGGCGGGCTCCAGAGATAGGTCCAAGTCTCACTGACGCTTTCGTTGCCCTTCTTCAGCGTGCAACGCACATCGATCGGATCAGCATTCCCCACGGCGGGTTGAAGTTTGAGGATCACACGCCATGAGCCGTCGAATTGGTTTCGGAACACCAGTGTCTCGGCGATGCTGCCGTTCTCACTACAACTGGCCACGGCTTGAGGCGGGTCCGCCTCCGTGAACGAGTCGAGCTTTGGCCCCTTGAAATCCACGCAGATTTCGCGACGGGTCTTGTCGCGTGATTCCTGGCCAATGCGCGTCGCGGTGACGATGTTCTCGGAGAACTTGCGGTCGGTCTCGCGCGACCAGAACATCGTGTAACTGTAGCGGAAGGGCTTCATTGGTTCCGGCTTTTCCTTCGGATCCCAGAACGCGACGATGTTATCAAGCCCCTCGTAAATCGTGCTCAGCTCGACGAGATGGATGTCGCCTTCGCCCCAGTTTCCGCGCGGCTCGATCCACACGCTCGGCACGAGGTGGTAATGGTTGAAGATGTCCTGATAGTTCGCGAAGTTGCGGTCGCGCTGCATCAAGCCGTAACCGCGCACGCCTTTGCTGGAGAACTTCTGATGGCGCATGACCGAGGCGTTGTTCAGCGGACGCCAGAGCACTTCGCCGTTGTCCATGCGCACGAGCAGCCCATCGCTGTCGTGAACTTCCGGGCGATAATCGTCGAACTTGCGTTCGGAGTTTTCGCCGAACCAGAACATGCTCGTCAGCGGGGCGAGGCCAATCGTCTTGATGACCTTGCGCTGTGGATTGACGGCTTTGACATCTTTGTCAGCTCGGAAATACAAAACAGCCTCCACGTCGGCGATGGTTGTCTCGCCCGGTTGAATCGTGAAGCTGAACGCGCCGACGCAGCTCACGCTGTCGAGGATCGCATAAAGCCGGAGCTTATCGTCGTCACGATGCGGTTTGCCGAGCCACCAGTCGGTGAAGATGGGAAATTCCTCGGGGCGGTCGCCTTCGCCGGAATCCAGTGCCAGTCCGCGTGCAGACTGACCATAGCGCTGGCCTTTGCCCAACAGACGGAAATAGCTCGCACCGAGGAACGCGCCCAGCTCGTCCATCTGATCTGACTTGTTCAATTCGCAGAGCAAACGGAATCCTGCGTAACCCGTGTTCGCGGGAATCTTCTTCGCCAGCCGGGTGCTGCCGTAATCGAAAAACTCCGGCACGAAGCGAACTGACTGCGAATGGGTCAGGGTGAATTCGTTGACCTGCACCGGCTCTTGATAGAGATAGCCGGGGTGGAAAAACTCGACGCGGAACGGCAGGCGGTCAGCGGTCCAGAGCGCGTTGTCACGGCGAAAACGGATCTCGCGGTATTTGTCGTAATCCAGTTGATCCTGTTTCAGGAACTCGGGCAGATCAGCTTTCGGTGAGCGGAAAGGTTTCTGCGCCCGCAATTCCGCCTGCTTGGCGACGTAATCGATCGAAACCTCGGCACCGGGCAAGCGAAGACCCAGCGCGAGCGACAGGAGCTGAATACCGACGAGTGCGAACCATTGGAGTTGCCTCATATGCTTGCCCAAGGAGACGCGAAACGCCCTCATTTTGCAAGATTCCACCGAAACCCCTGAAAAAACTGCTTGCCAACCGTCTCCTG
>JBEGQI010000299.1:0-2648 GCA_041181065.1 Verrucomicrobiota bacterium
AGGTGGAATACAACTTCACCGCCTCCATCCCGGGTTATTCGGGTCACGACTATCAACTGCAGTATTCGGATGCCGTGACTGGAAACTGGTTTAACATCGGTGCACCGCAGTCTGGCAGTGGAGTCGCGTTCAACTTTACGAACGTTGTTAGCGCGACAAACGTCAGCCGCTATTACCGGATTCAGATCAGCCCTTAAAAAATTTATGCAAAACAACTCCAGCTCGCGCTCGGCATCGTTTCCAAAAATGGTCGGCTACGGCCTGGGCGAATGCGCGAATTCGCTCATCATGAATGGATTCTTCGGCTTCGCGATGTTGTATTACACCGAAGCGCTGAAGCTGAGTCCGTCGCTCGCCGGCATTGCGATGTCGGTGTCGGTCTTTTGGGAGGCGATCACCGAGCCGGTGATGGGGCATTTCAGCGATCACACGCGCAGCCGGTTCGGTCGGCGACATCCTTGGATGCTTCTGGGCGGACTGATGATGGCCGTGTGCTTCTTCTTCATCTGGGCCGTGCCCTCCGGCTTGGTCGGTCACACGCAGCCGTTGTTCTGGTATCTGGTGGTGATGAATCTCTTGTTGCGCACGGGGCTGACGATGTTCTTCATCCCTTACATCGCGCTCGGGTTTGAGATGGTCGGCGATTACGAGGGGCGGTCGAAGATTCAAGCGGTGCGTCAGGTGTTGAACATGGCGGCCAACTTCGCCGGGCCGGCGCTGGCGTGGAGCATTTTCTTCCGTGACGGCGTGGCGGCAGACGGCAGCAAAATCATCGGCACGACGGTGACGCAGAATTTCGTCCACATGGGCGGGGTATTTTCGTTGGCGACGGTGATGTTCGTGCTGGTCGTCCTTTGGCTGACGCGCGCTTGTATTGAAGACACGCGGACGAAAGTGCAGCATGACGATCCGGCGAAGCGTGAAAACTTCTGGCGCGACATGAAACATATTGTCCTCGATCCGAATCCGCGCTGGGTGTTCGTATTCATCTTCTTCGTCTGCGTCGGCATGGTGCTCGTCAGTTCATTGCAGATGTATGTGTATGTCTATTTCATGAAGTTCGAGCCGTATCAAAAATCCATCGCGCACGGCTCGACCATGATCGGCATGGCGACGGGCGCGGCGATCTCGGCCTGGCTGGCCAAGAAACTCGACAAGAAGGGCGCAGTCCTGCTGGGGGGCATCTTGAGCATTCTGTGCAATGTTGTGTTGGCCGCGCTGTTCCTCACGGGCATTGTGCCAGTCGGCACGCAAACGGCGCTGTGGTTGTTCGTTGCCTTCCATGCAACTTACTGGCTCGGCAATGGAATCATGTTGCCCATCGCCACGGCCATGATGGCGGACGTGGCGGATTTGCACCGCGCGCGCACCGGCGTGAACAAGGACGGCGGCTATTCAGCGGTGTTCAGTCTCGCGATGCGGCTGGCGATTTCGTTTAGCTTGATGGTCTCGGGCTGGACGCTGACGGGCATTGGGTTTGTGGCGAAAGAAAATGCCGAGCAAACGCCGGAAGCCATCTGGCGGTTGGGCGCGGCAACCTTCATCGCCGGGCCGCTCGTCTGCGTCGCCTCGCTGCTGGCCATCCGGCTTTATCCGCTTACGCGTGAAAAAGTCAAAAGCCTGATTTCGCAACCCGCCGCTGCGAATCATTGATTTAATATGCTGAATCGAAACCTTGTTCTCCTGAGTTTGCTTTCGGTCAGTCTTGTTTGCGCCGAGGCAGAAAGCACCGGCTGGCTGGAGCAATCCAAAGTCGTCTGGGACTCTCCTTCCCGTGACTCACTCGATTCCATGCCTTTGTCTGGTCGGCACGGCGCGGGCGCAAATGTGTGGGTCCAGGACGGCAGTATCTGGCTTTACCTTGCGCACAACGGCGCTTACGACGAGCGGGGCCGACTGCTCAAACTCGGTTGCGTGCGGCTGACGCCCAGGGGAGTGAATCTCGGTGCGGCGGATTTCAAACAGACGCTCGATCCGGCCACCGGCACAATCACCATTCAACAGGGCGACTTCAAGGCGTCGCTGTGGTTTGCGGATCAGACGCTCGTGTTTGAGTCTGATGCCACCATCGCCCAGCCACTGGAAGTTGCGTTCGGCACTTGGCGCGAGAAGACCAAGGACGGCATCCGCAACGACATGATGGGCGGGAAAACCACCTTTACTGGCGACCATATTCAAGCATCGCCCGGCGGATTCCTCGCGTTCCATCGCAATGCCGACCACGCGATTGATTTAGCGAGCAAGGCGCGGGGGCAGGGGATCGCGCCAGAATCTTTGCCCAATGTGACCGCTAGCCGTGTATCCGGTTCGGCCATAGCCATCGCGGATGGATTGACCAGTCAGCCGGTCGAATCCGAAGTGCGCTGGCAGTTTTGGAACGGCAAAGCTTGGACTGGCGTGACTTCGCCGCAAAAAAAGCAGGTGATCGCCATGCGGCTCGCGGCTGCAGTGGATGCAAAGCCGGAAGGGTGGGTGGCCGAGGCCAAGGCGATGCTGGATGCTTCAGCGCGAAAATCCGCCAAAGCCAACGAGCTGAAACGCTGGAGCGAGTTTTGGAATCGCAGCCACATCCTCATCAACACCGGTAGCGCCGCAAACGACGCCGGTTGGTTAATCGGTCGCAACTATCAACTATTCCGCTACATGAC
>JBEGQI010000300.1:0-8055 GCA_041181065.1 Verrucomicrobiota bacterium
CAACGTCCAGATTGATCCGGGCGTCAATCTGGAGGAACTGCAAAAGACGGCTCACGCTTTGGGCGAAGTTGTTGGCTTGGGATTGCGCAATCTCGCCAATTGCCCGATTGAGTTGAATCTGATGCCTGAGAGCACATTGCGCTGGCAGACGTTCAACCAGAAAAAGCCTTACATCATCATGACTGTGCTCAGTTTGGTGATGGTTGTTGGCGCAACCGGCTGGCTCTATTCCAAGTTGGCATCCGTCAAGTCACAGGAATACGACGATATTCATCCGAAGGTGGAGGCGCACCAACGGAAGGCGGAGCAGTTCAAGAAGGCATACAGTCAGGAACTCAAACAAGCCACCAAGGACATGCAGCAGGTTTCCACCTGGTTGGAAGACCGTTACTATTGGGCTGATGTCACAGTGGAATTGCGCCGGATTTTGATCGAGGTGGAGCGTAATACGCGCGCCAAACTGAACACTGACACGGGAGTATGGATTGAGCAGATGACGACCAAGCCGTCGCTTGGCTCCTCGGTTGACACAGGATTCGGTCCAACGGGCCTGCAGCCGGGAATGGTTCCTGGTATGATGGGGCGGACCGAGTTTCTAGGCTTTCCGGGACGTCGGCCGATGGGTGTCGAAGAAGGAGCGCCAGCTCCTGCTCCCAACCCCAACCTTGAGGGCATGCCCATGCCCGCCCCTGAAGGCTCCGCGCCGATGGCTGCTCCCTCGGCGGCTGAGAACACTAACGAGGTGTCAAAGATTGCCCTCGTGTGCCGAGCGGTGGATGTTGCCAACCAAGCCGCGCGTCAGGAGATTCCCTTCGAACTGCATAAGCAGTTGGTTCAAAGCTCGATGTTCAATCCGAGTAATACGGTGCTTTCGGCGGAGGTCACTCCGGATGCGACCGGCACCACTTTCACCTTTGGAGTCACCCTGGGGCTAAAGCGGCCCATGAAGAACTAGTATGGACTGGATCAAGCGCAACATTCTGTTCGTCATCGGGGGCGTCATTTCCCTTTTGTTAATGGGATTGGCGGGCTGGTATCTCTATTCGTCGATGGACCAGAACGCGGCCGCGTTGGAAAAGCTCAATGCCGAATACGCCACGTTGGAAGAGTTAAGCAAGCAGAACCCCCATCCGGGCAATGAGCAGATCAACAACATCAGCGAAGCCACCAACCAGACTGGCCTTGTCCGACGGTTCATCGCCAATAGTTCCATTGCGTTTCGCCCGATTCCGGCGATCCCGGAAGGAACAAAAATAGACAATGCCATGCTGGCAGGCGCATTGCGCCGCACCTTTGATCAGCTGCGCAAAGACGCGGCCAGTCGCGGGGTTCAAGTGGCGACCAACACCTACTTTTCATTCACGGCGGAAAAGGACCGCATCATGTTTGACAAGCCCGGGCTTCTGCCGTTGGCCCAGCAGTTGGGCGAAGTCAAAGCGATTTGTGACACACTATTTGCTGCCCGGATCAATGTGCTCGACGGCATTCGCCGCGAAAAAGTTTGTGTGCATGATGTCGAGTCCACTCAGACCACGGATTATCACGATCGACATGCGGTGACCAATGATGTCGGGGTGATCACCTCTTACGAAGTCTCATTGCGTTGCTTCAGTTCTGAAGTTGGAAATATTTTGGGCGGTTTCGCCTCGTCGCAAAATGGTATGATTGTTCGTGCAATCAACGTTGAGCCGGCCGTGCTTGGTGGCGGCGGCGCGGACGCCGGTGTGATTCCGGGAGGCATTCCAACCCCAGTTTATCCGCAGCCGATGACTCAAGTTCGCCGGGGCGGATTTGAAGAAGGTGGAATGCGCCCACCGACTCCCTACACGCCACCGCCCGCTGTTGCTGCGGTGGGCGCCACCACAAAGGGGGGCCTTCAGACGATGCTGGATGAAAAACAGTTGAAGGTGACCTTGCAGGTGGATGTCATCAAACTGAACCCGAAGAAGTAGGCCAAATGGAATTCGTCAAAAAGAATTGGGAAAAGATTCTGCTCGGCGTCGTGCTGGTCGGGCTTGCTGTCGCTGTCGCGTTCCTGCCCATCAAGATTAATAGCGAGAAGCAGACCTTGGCGGAGAAGCGGCAGATTCTTGAGCCCAAAGTGAAACTTTTGGAGCCGGTGAACCTGACGGTTGCCGATTCGGATTTGAAGCGCACAGCCACGCCGGTTGCGTTGGATTTCTCGACGGGCCATCGCTTGTTCAACCCTGTCCTGTGGCAGAAAACACCCGACGGTTCCCGCATCATCAAGGTCACCACCGGCAAGGAAGTAGGCCCCGACGCCGTGGTCATTCTGAAAACTTCGCCACTTTATACGACTTATGCTTTGGACAGTGTGATGACCAATGCGGATGGAAGTTTCCGTTATGTGATTGGTGTTGAGCGGCAGGCGGCGGACAAACCTACGGATCGCGGCAAGCGTAGCATGGCGGTCGCCAAGGATACGAAAGCCCCATTGTTCTCTCTCGACAAGGTGATTGAAGGTCAGGCGGGGCCGGAATTGACGCTCGAATTGGCTGATCCGGCTGGGGAAAAAGTCACTCTCTCGAAATTAACTCCGTATCGCCGCGTGGATGGCTATCTGGCTGAGTTGAAATATCCGCCGGAGAATCGCACTTGGCCGCCGCGTCGCAAGGGCGACAAACTGACTTTTGCCGGTGATACCTACAATATCGTTGCTATAACGGAGACCGAAGTTGTATTGTCCGCGCCAAACGGAAAAATGACCACAGTGCGTGCGGCTGAACCAAACCGCTGAGCCCCTTTTACCAAAAGAAGCGATCCCATGATGAGACCACATTGTCTGACCATCGGCCTGGCCGTCCTAGTTGCCGGCGCAGTTAATTCCTTCGCCCAGGCCCCCGCGACCCGCTCCGCCATTGATGAAGCGGTGGTGCGCCAAGCCAAATCCATTGAGTTACGCGGCAAGCTCGCCCAAGCGCAAGATGCGCAGAAGCGTGGCGATCTCGACGCGGCCGCCAAACTTTACGATGCCTCCGTCAAACTGGTGCGCGAAATTGGCGAGTTCAATACACCCGACGCCGCCGCGGCCATCAACGGATTCACCGACGTGCGCCTCGCACTCGCCCGCCAAGCGCAGAGCCGCAACAATCTGGTTGAAGCGGATATTCAAGTGCGCCGGGTTTTGAATGAGAGCCCCGGCAACACGCAGGCTGTTGCATTCAAGCAAACCAACGACAAGCTGCTTGCCGAGGCCGCCGGTCGCATGCCTAGCCAGGACATGCTCAAAAACATCCCGGAGTGGGAGAAGGAGAAGATCGCGATCAATACCAAGATCCGTAATGCGGTCCTTCTTTACGAAAATGGCAAATATGACGAGGCAGAAGTGATTTTGGCCCAAGTTCGTCAAGCGGACCCGGCCAATTACGCGGCTGCTTATTATGCGAGCTTGATCAAGGAAGGTAGAGAGCGGACTGCGGTTTTGACGCGCGCGGTTCAGACCAAGGAACGCATTCTCAAAGTGGAGCAGGCTTGGGATATGCCGACTGCAGGCCAGAAGTTGCAGGTTCCGAATCCATACTTTGGGACAAATCTCGTTCACACCAGCCCGCGCCGGCAGGAGATCATCCACAAGCTCGACCTCATCCAATTGGACAGCCTTTATTTTGATGGCCTGCCGCTGAGCGAAGTGGTTCGCAGCTTGTCCGAGCAATCCAAGATGCGTGACCCGGATCGCAAGGGAATCAATTTCATTATCGCTCCGAACGCCGATACGGCCGCAGCTCCATTGGCAACGCCGACGGCGCCAGTGATTGATCCCACGACAGGATTGCCCACAACGCCTGCTGCTGCGCCAGTCGAGCAGGTGGACATGAGTGGCATTTCAATCAAGATCAATCCTGCATTGTCCGGGCTCCGTCTTCAGGATGCCTTGGATATCATTGTAAAGGTAGCGGATCGTCCGATTAAATACTCCATTGAGGACTGGGGCGTTATATTTACCCTCAAGGCAGTTGAAGCGACGCCTTTGTATTCCCGGACATTCAAAGTGGATCCGAACACTTTTTGGATGGGGTTGGCAAACGTGGAGGGTATTTCCTTCGGTGACGTTTCCAGCAGTTCTGGCGGCGGTGGTGGTGGCGGTGGTAGCCGTGGTGGTGGCGGTGGTAGCCGTGGTGGTGGTGGCAACAGTGGGCAGGGTGGCGGCTCCGATTCTGGCGCAATCATTCCGCGTGTGAGTGTCGCAGCGGGTGGTAGTGGCGGCTTCGGTGGTGGCGGCGGCAATCGCAGCGGTGGCGGAAGTAGTGGTGGCAGCGGTGGGCTGTTCAGCAGCGGCGGTCAGGGATTCGGGGGCAATGGTGCTGGTAACACTGGTGGCGGTTTTGGTGGTGGCGGTGGGAATGGTAGTGGCGGGGGCCTCGCCTTTATAACCGAGCAGTCCAGTGTGGCCAATATTCAAGCGGCTGTTCGTGCCTTCTTCGCTACATTGGGCGTGGATTTGAGCTCCCCCGGCAAGGCGGTTTATTTTAACGATCGCTCTGGCAATCTTTATGTGCGTGCGACCCTGCAGGACTTGGACATCATTGAACAGGGCATTCAAACCCTGAATATCATCCCGCCGCAGGTGAACATTCGCGCGAAGTTCGCTGAAGTTGCTCAAAGTGATAAGCGCGCGGTTGGTTTCGACTGGTATCTCGGCAATGTTCTGATGGGCAATGGGAAAGTTGGTGCCCAAGGTGGCACCGCGCCGACTTACACGGGCGCTCCCACCACAGCGAATCCCAGCGGTGCGTTCCCTGGCACTTCGCCGGCGAACTATTTGCCTTCATTGGCCTCGGATGGGATTTTGACCCCGGGCTTGCGGAATTCTGCGAACGCTCCTGCGGTGGCGACCATCACGGGTATCTTGACTGATCCACAATTCCGCGTGGTAATCCGTGCGCTTGAACAGCGCGAGGGCGTTGAACTTCTCAGCGCTCCAGATGTCACCACTGTCAGTGGTCGTCAGGCGCAACTTCAAGTGGTTGACATCCGGACCATCGTGACTGACAACGGCTTTAACCAGACGGGCAGCGGCGGAAATGGTGGCGGTGCCGTCAATGTTGGAACCGGTGGCGGCGGTGGTGTCGCAACGTCGTCGCAATATGGCACCGCTCCGATGCCTTTCGGTCCGGTGCTCGACGTCGTTCCATACGTTTCTGCGGATGGATTCACTGTCCAGATGGTGATCATTCCGACCATCACCGAGTTCATCGGTTATGATGATCCCGGCGCGTTCATTCCCCAGGCGCAATCGGTGAGTTCGGGTGGCGCTGGTATTGGCCTGCCTATCACGGCGCAATTGCCGCTGCCGCACTTCCGTGTTCGTCAGGTTACCACGACAGCAGCAATTTGGGACGGTCAAACGATTGTGTTGGGAGGTCTGCTGTCCGAAAATGTCAGCAAGTTCAAGGACAAGGTGCCGGTGTTGGGAGACATGCCCCTTGTAGGCAAACTCTTCCGCAGCGAATCAAACGTCACGGAAAAGAAGAACTTGGTGATTTTCGTCACGCCCACCATCATCGACCCTGCGGGAAATCGTGTTCACATCGATGATCAGATGCCTTTCAGCCAGCCGTCTTTGCCGCAACAGCGTCCGCCCACGCAGGGCGAGCCGGCGGCGATTCGGTAACAGTTGTTGATGGTTTTGCTGTGGCAGGAGCAATTGGTGTGTCGCTAATAGCGCGTGGACCAACATCATGTCTCTCCTGTTACTGGTAGATGGACATGCCTACGCCTACCGAGCGTTTCATGCCATACGCTCTTTGAATGGTCCGGATGGAAAGCCAACGAACGCCATTTTTGGCTTCGTCAAGATGCTGCAACGGATGCTGGCAGAAGTTTCGCCGTCCCACGTGGCTGTCATTTGGGATGGGGGACTCAGTGCAGAGCGGATGGCGTTGCTGCCGGAATACAAGGCGCAGCGGCCTGCAATGCCGGAGTCTCTTTCGCAGCAGATTGGAGAAGTGATGACGTATCTGTCGGCTGCGAAGATTTTTTCAACCCAGCAGGATGGAGTTGAAGCGGATGATTTGATTGCAAGTCTGACGCGGTCAGCGGCTGATCAAGGTGTCCGGGTGGTAATCGCCAGCGCCGATAAAGATTTTTTCCAACTGATCACGGATTCAGTCGGCTTGCTGAATCCAAATGACAAGACTGGCAAGATTTGGGCGGCGGGTGACGTGGTGGCTAAAACCGGAGTGCGGCCGGAGCAGATAGTTGACTGGCTCAGTTTGGTTGGTGATGCAGTTGATAATGTGGCCGGGGTGGCGGGGGTCGGGCCTAAGACGGCCGCCAGTATTTTGGCGCAATTTGGATCGGTAGATGCGGTTTACGATCGTATCGATGATGTCGAACCTGATCGGATTAGAGAGTCGTTGCGGGCGGCGAAGGGTAATGTGCGACGAAATCAACAGATGATTCGACTGAAGTCTGATTTGATGGAAATCCCGCCGCTTGGTGAGTTGGCCTGTGTAAAGCCGGAGATGCAGCAGTTGTTGAAATTGTATCAACACTGGGGATTTCGGGGAATGGCAGCCGAAGCTGCGAGTCAACTGGCTGAACAGGGTGACTTGTTTAGCGCGGCCAAGAGCTGAAACGGGTGAACAAGATTTAACAGTTTTTTGAGTGATTTTTTGGGCGATTGGTAGTTCGGTGTAAACCATACGCCACATAAATATTTCATGTTTGAAATTGAGCTTGGCAACAAAGTTTCGAGAGCTGCTTGCAACCTGCGTGCGGTCTTTGGCATGCGTTGCAAAGCCGCGACAATATCAGTTATGCAGATGTCACGTTTGACCATTGGGCTTGCATTGGCGGGCGGTGTCTTATCGCTAGTCAGTTCTGCCCGCGCGCAGAATGCTTTCTCGCCGGGCGGTAATGACTATTCACTAACAGGCGGTTTGCCCGGCGATCAGACTGCCCCTAAAGTGGCTATCAGTGCCGCAGGTGGCTACGCTGTTTGGCAAGACAACGCGGCTGACAGTTCGGGGCTCGGCATTCGTGCAACGCGTTTGGATGCGAATCTCAACCACACTGGTCCGATCTTTCGGGTTAATTCGATTGTGGCGGGTGACCAGGAAAAGCCACAGGTGGCGGCCCTTACCAACGGTGGAGCTGTATTCGTTTGGCAGGGAGGACAGCAAGGCTTTCAAAAAATATTCGCGCGCTTCCTTCCCGCTGCGGGGACAAATTTTTTATCAACTGATATCCTCGTCAACACTTACACGAATTCATTTCAAATCAATCCGAGTGTTGCGACGCTCAAAGATGGAAGCGTGATTGTCATCTGGTCCAGCGCCGGCCAGGACGGATCGTTGCAAGGTGTCTTTGGCCAGCGATTGTCTGCAGCAGGAACAAAGATCGGTGGCGAATTTCAAATCAATCAATTCGCGCTCAACAACCAGCGGACGCCTTCTGTGGCAGCTCTTGCTGGCGGAGGGTTTGTCGTTTCATGGGTCTCGGAATTGCAACGCGGCTTAAGCACCGTGGACATTTATGCCCGCATCTTCGATGCGTCTGGCACTGCGGCTGGAAATGAATTCCCTGTGAATACCGTAACTACGAACATTTGCGCAAATCCGTCGGTTGCGGCTTCTCCTAATGGTGGTTTTGCAATTGCTTGGTCCCAACGAGACCAAGCGGGCATCAATTCGTCATTGTCCCAACTCACAGTCGCGCCGGTCAGCGAGCCAAGCACTGCAAGTTGGGATGTTTTCGCCCGAATTTTCAAGGCAGACGGCACGACTGTTGGCCTTCCATTTCGTTTGAACACCATGGTTTATGGAGACCAGTATGCGCCCAAGATCAGCGCCTTTGGAGCCAGTTATTTGGCCGTGTGGATGGGGTTGGGACAAGACGGTTCGATGGAGGGAATCTACGGACAATTCTTCTCTGACGCCGGAAGCTTGGCGGGCGTCGAATTTCAAGTAAACACCGGCAATGTCAGCCGACAACTTAATCCTGTTGTGTGCTCGGATGGCATGAATCGCTTTTTGGTGGCGTGGTCGTCCTACTCAACGAGTGGGAATTCTGACTTGTTTGCGCGGGAGTATG
>JBEGQI010000301.1:0-5447 GCA_041181065.1 Verrucomicrobiota bacterium
TTACTTCTGTTCAATGACGAACAATTGGGCGTATGCGTTGTCCGTCGAGAAACTCGCAGGCTTGCAGGTGCCCGAGCGCGCGGAATACATCCGCGTCATCATGGCGGAACTCACACGCATCCTGAATCACACGTGCCTCATCGGTTTCTTCGTGCAGGACATGGGCGCGCTCGGCACGCCGCTCATGTATGCGTTCCGCGAACGCGAGAAGATCCTCGACCTCTTCGAGGAACTCACCGGCGCGCGGATGATGTGCAATTACATGCGCTTTGGCGGTGTGCGCTGCGATGTTTCCGATTCGTGGATTCAACGTGTTCGTGTGCTGGTCGATGGGCTTGAGTCGTTCATGGACGAGTTCGAGATGTTGGTCGCCGAGAACGAGATTGTTCTCGCACGCACGCAGGGCGTGGGTGTGTTGCCCCGCGAACTGGCCGTCAGCGCTAGCATCACCGGCCCGATGCTCCGCGCCAGCGGCGTCAATTATGACATCCGCAAGGTGGACAAATACGGCATCTACGAACGCTTTGAATTCAAAGTCCCGATCGGTGAACACGGCGATCTTTACGACCGCTACATGATCCGTGTGTTGGAGATGCGCGAGAGTGTGAAGATCCTCAAGGTTGCACTGCGCGACATTCCGGCGGGCCCGTTCATGGACCCGAAGGCGAAACTGCGCGGCTTCCGTCCGAAAGTGGGCGAGGCTTACGGCCGCATCGAAGGTCCGAAGGGCGAACTCGGATTCTATCTCATCAGCGATGGCTCGCCGAACCCGTATCGTTACCGCGTGCGTCCGCCGAGTTTCATCAATCTCACGATTCTTGAAGACATGTGCCTTGGTCAGCGCGTGTCAGACGCCGTGATCATTCTCGGTAGCGTGGACATCGTGTTGGGAGAAGTGGACCGGTAATTCTATGCTGGGCGAAGCAATCATCAAAGGCATGGCGGTCACCGCCAAGAATTTCTTCGGGAGCTACGTCTCGAAGGATCGGTTGCCGACCGTGCAATATCCCGAGGAGCGTCTCGCGCCGAAGGAGAACACGCGCCAGTTCCCTTTCCTCGTTTATGATGGTGACGATTGGCAGAAAGGCCTGCGCTGCGTCGCGTGCCAGATCTGCGAAAAGGAATGCCCGCCCAAGTGCATTTACATCGTCAAGAGCAAGGACAAGCGTCCCGACTACAAGGGGCAGGCGCAGCTCTATCCTTTGACGTTCGACATCGACATCTCGGTCTGCATGAGCTGCGGCATCTGCGCCGAGGTTTGCCCGTTCGAGTCCATCAAGATGGATACCGAGTTTGAGCTGAGCACGGATGATCGCTTCGGCGGATTGCTTATCACGAAGGATAAGCTCGCGAAGTCCAACGAGCACTACCACAAGGTTCATCCGTCTGACGCTGCGGCTTCGGACGAAGTGCTCGCGGGCGAAAAGGCGAAGGCTGAGGCCAAAGCCAAAGCGGCTGCGGAGGCCAAGGCGAGAGCCGCCGCCGCACCGGCCACTGAAAAGAAAGTGGCGTAATGGAAGCTTTAAGCCGCGGTGAAATCACCGAAAGCGGGCGCCTCGCGGGGGCAAGATTCTTGATTAAAACTCCGATTCTGGCGACCCTGCGGGCCTCTTTCGGAAGTCAGTGGCAAACTCAGTGGAAGTGACCATGGTCAAATCACTAGACCAACTCTTCGTGAACTTGAAGCACTGGGCAGTTGGGTTTTTCCCCGACGCCTGGCAGCCGCTTGGTTCTGCCATTCTCTCCATCGCGCCGATGGTCGCGGTCTTCGGCGGTTTGTTCGCCATCATCACGATCTTCGAGCGCAAAGGACTTGGGCGCATCCAGAATCGCTATGGCCCGAACCGCGTCGGCATTCCATTCACCGACATCCGGCTCTGCGGCTTTGGGCAGTTCATTCCCGACGGCATCAAGGCGCTCATCAAGGAAGACGTCGTGCCGCGCGCGGCGGACAAGGTGGTTCACTTCCTCGCACCTATCGTGCTGTTGATTCCGGTGTTGCTCGCGTATGCGGTGCTGCCCATCGGCCGCAACATGACCATCGCCGACTACGACGCGGGCGTGTTGTTCTTCTTCGCGGTCGGCGCGGCGGTCGAGTTGTCGGTCTTCATGGCCGGTTGGTCGAGCCGCAACAAGTATTCGCTGCTCGGCGCCATGCGCGGTATCGCCCAGATGATCAGCTACGAAATCCCGCTCATCCTTTCGTCCGTCGCCGTCATCATGATGGTTGGCTCGCTCAAGACTGTGGACATTGTCGCGGCGCAGTCCACCTACAACGGGCTCCTGCCGAACTGGTATGTGCTCACGCCGTGGGGCTTTGCCGGGTTCATCATCTTCTTCATCGCGTCGCTCGCCGAATCCAACCGCGCTCCATTCGACTTGCCGGAAGCGGAATCGGAAATCATCGCTGGCTACTTCACCGAGTATTCCGGCTTCAAGTTCGCGCTGTTCTTCCTCGGTGAATACCTCGGCATGTTCGCCATCAGCGGGCTGGGCATCACGCTGTTCCTCGGCGGCTGGAACGCGCCGTTCCCGTTCCTGACGTGGGTGCCGTCGTATGTCTGGTTTTTCACGAAACTCACCACGCTCATCTTCACGTTCATCTGGATCCGAGGCACGCTGCCGCGCCTCCGCATGGACCAGCTCATGAACTTCGCCTGGAAGTTCATGATCCCGATGGCGCTCATCAACGTGGTCGTCGCGGGCATCTGGCATTTCATGGGCCCTGGCCTCGCGCGATGGATTGTATGCGTGCTGCTGGTCGGCGGACCTTATGTGCTGCTCGGTCGCGGCCTGATGGAGAACAAGCACCTCGGCAAACGCACCTATCGTTTTGCGGACTGACATGTCACCCGTATTTATCATCCTTGCGCTGGTCACGCTGCTCTCCGCCTCGGCGGCGATGAGCCTGCGCAACCTCGTTCATTGCTCGTTGTCGCTGGTGGTGACGTTTGCGGGGCTTGCGGCGCTGTATCTGCAACTCCACGCGCAATTCGTCGGCTTCGCGCAAGTGCTCGTTTACATCGGCGCCGTCGCCATTCTCATCGTATTCGCCATCCTGCTCACGCGCAGCGGTGACACGCCGAACCAAGTCGTTCTCGCGCCGGGCTGGATTGCGGGAATCATCATTTCGGCGGTTGTCTTTGCTGCCCTCGGTTGGGCGGTTTTGAACAGCAACGCCATCGCGAAGCAAACTCCCGCTGCGCCGGACGTCACCGTGAAGAACATCGGCGACGCGCTGATGAGCAAATACGTCCTGCCGCTCGAAGTCATGGGCCTGTTGCTCACGGCGGCGATGATCGGCGCGGTCATCATCGCCATGCGCGATGAGCACAAGGAGGTCAAATGACGCCGCTCCAAGGTTATCTCCTCCTGAGCGCACTCCTGTTTGCCATTGGCTTGGCCGGTGCGGTGACACGCCGCAATGCCATCCTCGCGCTCGTCGGCATCGAACTGATGTTGAACGCGGCAAACTTGAATTTCATCGCGTTCTGGCGCTTCGGTCCAAACCCCGAGGCGTTGACGGGCGTGATGTTTGTTATTTTCTCCATCGCCCTCGCGGCGGCGGAAGCGGCGGTGGGCCTCGCGCTCATCATCGCCATCTACCGCCATTACAAGACGGTGAATTTGGATGAAGTGAAGAATCTCAAGGGATGATCTGGATCGTCAAAAATCTCTGGCTGATACCTGCGCTGCCGCTGCTGGCGGCGGGGCTGATCGCTGTCAGCACGCAGCCGAAACGGACGCGCGCCTGGACTCTGGCGGTCGGCTCGATGGTCGGCGCGTTCCTGCTTTCGCTCTGCGCACTGGCGGCGACGCTCGGGCATCACGAAGGACATGAGACCTTCCGCGAAGTCTGCAACGTGAACTGGTTCCAGTTCGGCGGGCAATGGCTGCAGATTGGCTGGGTGCTTGACCCGCTTACCGCAGTGATGCTGACGATGGTCACGTTCGTCGGCGCGCTCATCTTCATCTTCAGTATCGGCTACATGGCGCACGATGAGAACTTCACGCGGTTCTTCTGCTTCCTGTCACTGTTCGCGGCAGGGATGCTTGGCGTGGTCATCGCGAACAATCTGCTGCTGCTGTTCATGTCGTGGGAGATCGTCGGCCTGACCAGCTATCTGCTCATCGGTTTCTGGTATCACAAACCCAGCGCGGCGGCGGCGGCGAAGAAGGCCTTCATCACTACGCGCATCGGCGACCTCGGTCTGCTCATCGGCATGGTCTGGCTCTACGCGCAGACCGGAACACTCAGTTTTTACGATGGCGGGCACGGTTGCCTCGAACAATCTGCGCTCGCTGCCATGGTCGCCAAGACCACCTGCGCGGGCCTGGCGGTTTCAACCGCGATTGGGTTGCTCATCTTCCTTGGTGCGGTCGGTAAGTCCGGCCAGTTGCCGTTGCACGTGTGGTTGCCGGACGCGATGGAAGGCCCAACGCCCGTCAGCGCGCTCATCCACGCTGCGACCATGGTGGCGGCGGGGGTGTTCCTCGTGGCGCGGGTGTATCCGCTGATGAGTGTAGCCGGCACACTAACTTTGGCTGGGTCAGACATTAATCCTACCTTGTTCCCGATGTCTCACAATCACACCGCAGCCCTTCAAGTCGTCACTTGGGTCGGCGCTCTCACCGCGATTTTCGCGGCGACTATTGCCGTTGCGCAAAACGACATCAAGCGCATCCTCGCTTACTCCACGGTTTCGCAGCTCGGCTACATGATGATGGGCCTCGGCGTCGGTGGCGTGGCGGTGGGTATGTTCCATCTAATCACGCATGCGTTCTTCAAGGCGCTGCTGTTCCTCGGTTCCGCGTCGGTGATTCACGGTTGCCATGAGCAACAAGACATCCGGCACATGGGCGGCTTGAAGAAGTTCATGCCCGTGACGTTCGCGACCTACGCGGTCGGCATGCTGGCGCTCGCGGGCTTCCCGCTGCTGTTCTCCGGTTTCTGGAGCAAGGATGAAATCCTGCACGCAGCGCACGGCTGGCCGGTGTCGCACTGGCCGTTTTACATTGGCTGCGCGGGTGCGTTGCTCACGGCGTTCTACATGACTCGGCAGGTTGCGCTGGTGTTTTTCGGGCAGTATCGGACCGCGGCTGTCCCCAGCCGCAGCGGCCACGGTGCTGGACACGCGCACAAATCATCGCACGGCTCCTCCCACTCCCACGGTGCTGCGGCTGAGGACAGCCGCGCTCCGCACGAAAGCCCCGCTGTGATGACCGTTCCGCTTTCTATCCTTGCCGCTTGCGCGATTCTGCTCGGCTTTCTGGGCACGCCGTTCTGGCCGTGGTTCCAGACGTTCCTCGGTAAAGAGCATGAAGCCGGCGAAAGCGTCGCGCCGCTCATGATCGCGTCGTCGCTCATCGTGTTCGCCGGTCTAGGTCTCGGTTGGTGGCTCTACGGGAAACGTCAGCGCAAGACCGCCGAGGAGTTGGACGTTCTT
>JBEGQI010000302.1:0-12474 GCA_041181065.1 Verrucomicrobiota bacterium
ATGTAAAGGTCTGGCCGTTGGTGAAGCTACCCGTGGGCACGATCTGCAACACACCGCCATAGGTGACCGTGTCACCCAGGACGATGATGTCATTGGTCGCAGCCGTGCCATCCACCTCGAATGTGTTGGTGGAGCCCGCGCTCAAGACCACGTTCGAGCTCAAGGTCAGTGTGCCGATGGAAGCGCCCGGTGACAGCGTGCCGCCGGCATTGTTCGTGACCGCGCCTGCAATGATGCCCGTGCCGCCGAGCGTGGCGCCGCTGTTGATGACCACCGCGCCGCTGCCCGTGCCGCTGTTCGTGGTGTTGTTCACCAGCAGCGTGCCGGCGTTGATGAGAGTGCCGTTAGCGTAGGTGCTGCCGGAGGAACCAGAGAGCGTGAACGTGCCCGCACCATTCTTGACCAAGGCAAGCGCGTCAGCAGGGGCAACGGAATTCCCCAGCGAGCCCCCGAAGGTATAGTTGGCGCTGTTGTTGATGGTGAGGGTGGCGTCCACGGCGCTGTAGACGCGCTGCAACCGGCTGCCGGTGCGCGTGACATTGGTCAGGCCGGCGAGGGTCTGGTTGTTGCCATTCAGATCCAGGTCACAAACGTGGGAGCCAGAAGTGGCATTTTGCCCATCCAACGTCAGCACCGTGGTTGAGGGCAGCGCGTTTGAGACACCGAGCCGGACGGTCATGCTGTTGAGGGTGCTCGAAGGGTTGGAATCAATGGTCACATTGCCAGTGAAGGTGCTGGCGGCTCCGAGTATCACGAGCGGCGCGTCGCCGACCGTGTTGGCGGCGCTTAGAATTTTAATATCGCCAGCCCCGCCAATGGGTCCGTTCAATGTCAGAGTCCCAGAAACATTACCACCAACGTTGAACGTGGTGTTACTGGTCAACGTCACCGGCGCCGGGAGGGTCGCGCTGCCAATACACATAAAGGTGGAGCCCCCAACGCTGAGGCCGCTGATGTTGTCGAACGGCGTGGCGTTTTGCACCGCCAGCGTGCCGCCACCATTGACGGTCACGGTGCCGGTCAACGTATTTGCCCTCTGGAGCGTGATTTGGTTGGTGCCAGTCTTGACGAAATTGAGCGTGCTCCCCGCCCCGGTGTTTTGGAGGATGCCGTTGAAGGCTTCGGTAGCCAAGGTTTGAACGCCACCAACCGTCAGGGTGGAAGTCATTCCCGCCGCCGTGTTATCCACATAGCTAACGAGACTTCCGCTGGAAGTGCCGAGCAATCCATTGATGGTTTCGGATTTCCCATTCAAATCCAACGTGCAGCCAAAACCAATCGAAACATCGGCCGCGTTTGTGCCATCGGGAATGACGTTATTGGTTCCCAATTTCAGTGTTAAACCAGTCGAACCGGCGACGAGCGCGGTAACACCGGAGTAAGTATTGGATCCGGATAGAATCACCATGCCATCCCCCTGCATGGTTAGATTTTTACCACTGGCACCGGAGATGGCGCCATTGACTGTCAATGTGCGACCTGATGCCACGTTCCAAACGGCACCGTTGCCCAAAACATAACCGCAATTCAGGGTGAGGTCGGCGGTGGCCGCGCTCATGTCAATGTTCCCATTGTTTTGAAGGGTGTTGCCCGCATTGATGGTCACCAACCCGGCGGGGTCAACGATGCTTATCGCCCCCCAGGCCACATTGGTGCCCAGCACGGTTGTGTTGGCCGAAGTCACCGTGGCATCCCACTTGGCAGTGTCTGATCCGGTAGGTGCGGTTCCGCCCACCCAACTGGTGCCGAGATTCAGATTGGTCGTGTTGTTGTCCTTGACAATCGAAGGGCCGACATAACTGATGATGATCTGGCCTTGAGTTCCTGAGGCACCAGCGAAGATGGTGCCAGCTGTGCTGCATTTGGCACCTCCACCGGCACCACCGGGCTGCGCTGCACCAGCATTTCCAGCGCCAGCTCCAGTCTTGCCAGGGCCACCTGCGCCGCCATCATGATCGGTGTCGCTTCCCGGAGTCGTGCCTCCTGACAGGGTGGTGCCAGACGGTCTGCTTTTTCCGTTTTGAAGATCACTGGCACCAGACCCGCCGGGGCCTCCATTGGCAGAGGAATAAGAGCCGCCTACCCCACCAGCCCACTCTACGTCGAACAAGCCACTGATGGCACCACCGGCGCCGCCAGCGCTCGTGACAGCAGAAGCCCCGCTGACCGCGCACTGCGCGCCCGCGCCGCCGTTAGCCGTGACACTGACGCCGGCATCACCGGTAAACGTGACATTTGCGCCACTTGGGCATTGTTGGGTATTTGTAAAGCCCGAGGCCGGAGCCACGGCCGCGGCCGGAATGGTGACGGTGTAGGGCGTTCCGGGAGTCACCGGAATATTTAACTTCTTGGCATACGCGCCACCACCACCACCGCCGGCGCCGGCATTGCCAGCGGCACCCGTAGGTTTCTGTGCCGAGCCGCCGGCGCCGCCGCCGCCCCAACATTCAACGGTGATGTTGGTGATACCGGCCGGGGGCGTGAACGTGCCGGAGCTGGTGAATTTGACGCTGACCGCGTGGAGGCTCGCCGGCAACAGCAGGGCGAGCGCAAGCGCGCCGAGGCCGAATGGAGGCCGGAACAGGTTATTGGTTTTCATGGCTGGATGGAGTTGCACTTGGTTGTTCATGCTATTTCTTGCATTTGTTCTTTTGCTGTGTCACCCGAGATGGTGGTGCCGCCAGCGTAGGTGTTGTCATTTGCCAGCGTCAACGTGCTCGCGCCCGTTTTGGTCAATTTGACGCTCGATCCGCCCGCCACGCCTGAACCCGTCAACACATAGTCCTTGGTGCCATCCACCGTCACGCTGTAAGGAGTCCATGAATCGGTGAGCGTCACCGTGATCGGGCTGCTGCCGGATGCGGAATCATTGAAAATCACTTCATTCCCGTTCGTATATGTGGACGGCCCAGCCCAGTTGGCCGTGTTGGTATCCCAGTTGCCAACTCCAACCTGCCAAGTGCCGCTACCGTCCTGGGCACCGGCGGTGACATTGTCAGCGTCCCAAAGGTATTTGGCGGCATTGACGGTGGGGGTGGCCGCAAACAAGGTGAGCAGGGCCGCCAGCACGGCGAATCTAACAGCGATGGACGACGGGAGCAGGAATAGTATGGTTGTCTTCATGGCGTGATTGGTTTTCGCAGGTGGTTGGAACGGATCGGGTATCTTGCTTGGGGAAACCGTAGCAAGCGCCGAAAAATCCGAAAAGGCCCTCCCGCGTATTAGAATTACGTTTTTGCGCCAATTGGTCTTGCCCCACCCCAGACGGCCCGGCGTAATATTCCCACATGATCACCAAACGTGGGACAAGCCGGGGCAAAGCGGCCAGACAGCAAGCCCGGCCCACGCCACCACATGTCACGCTGCTGATTGCAGCCTGGAATAGTTACGGGCGCGGAATCATCGAAGGAGTGTGGCAGTATGCACAACAGCACGGGCCCTGGTTTCTGGACATGGAGCCCAGTGAACCGGACGAAAACGCCGAATTACCAGTGGGCTTGGATAGCGACGGGGTGATCGCATCCGTTCACACCCATTCACTCGCGGCAAAATTGCGCGCTGCCAAAATTCCGGTGGTCAATGTCTCAGGCTCGCGCCTGGACGGAGTTGACTTGCCGCGGGTGACTAGCGACGCGGAAGCGGTGATGCGGATGGCGGTGGCACACCTGCGCGAAAAGGGACTCGTGCGCATCGCGTTTTGCGGTGAACCGCACCGCCCGTTCATTGACTTCTGGACTGATGCGTATCGGAATGTGATGAACCAAGTCAGCATGGAACCCAGCTTCTACCAATCATCCGCAAGACTCGGACCTCAGGCCGAAGAGAAGCGCCGGGATAACGACCGCCGCCGGTGGATCGAATCGCTGGCGAAGCCGGTGGGAATCATCGGCTGGGCGACCAGCATTTGCCGACGAGTCGCGATGAATTGCGCGGAGAGCGGCATCAAAGTGCCCGAGGAAGTGGCCATCATCAGCCTCGAGACCGAGGACTTGCTGGGCCGGGTGGTGCATCCGCCGCTGAGCGGGGTTGACATCCCCGTGGAGAAAATCGGCTACGAAGCCGCGCGGCAACTGGACCGACTGCTCCACGGCAAGGCCGCGACGCCGACCGAGATCCACCTGCCCCCACTTGGGGTTACCACCCGCCAATCCACCGACGTGGTGGCCTGCGAGGACCCGCACATTCAGCAAGCCTTGCGCTTCATCCGTGACCACGCCCACGAGGGGCTCGACGTCCGCGCCGTCCTGAAAGCCGTCCCGATGGCCCGCCGCACCCTGGAACGGCGCTTTCAGGAACTGCTCGGTCGCAGCCCGGCCGATGAAATCCGCCGAGTCAAGATCGAGAAGGTGAGAGGACTGCTCCACTCCACCAACATCCCCATCCCCGAAATCGCCGAGGCCTGCGGATTCAACTACGTCGAGCACATGATCCCGATCTTCAAAAAGCACCACGGCTTCACGCCCTCGGCCTACCGGCGTCACCGGATGAAGCCTCGCTGAGGCTTGGCGCAAATTCGTATAATGAATACGCTTCGGCGTATTGCCGGGCTAGGGCCGGAACCCTTAGATTCCGGAACAACTATCACCCAAACTAAGGTGAAGCCCCTTTGAAAACTATTTCTCCACCCCTTCAATTCACCGTCGTCGGTTGTCCTCCGGGCCGCCTCCCCAATCCCAGTTTCCCCATATGAGCACAAGCGCGACACCATGGTTGCGGCCGGAGCGCCGGCGTTGGCTGATTCTCGGCGTCGTCTTCATCGCGATCGTGCTCAACTACG
Organism: Verrucomicrobiota bacterium; assembly: GCA_041181065.1. Classification (GTDB taxonomy): domain Bacteria; phylum Verrucomicrobiota; class Verrucomicrobiia; order Limisphaerales; family DSYF01; genus DSYF01. The sequence continues at coordinate 4,778 of JBEGQI010000302.1, forward strand.
TTGACCGCCAGATCGTCTCCGTGCTCAAGCCGACCTTGAAGGCCGAGTTCGGGCTTGACGATAGCGGCTATGCGGTGCTGGTGAATGTTTTCTTGTTCTGCTACGCGACCGCCTACGCGCCGGCCGGTTGGCTGGTGGATCGTTTTGGCGCGGGGCGGCTGATGTTGGTTGGCATGATCGGCTGGTCGTCTGCCTGTCTGGGAGCCGGGTTTTCGAAAACGTTCGGCCAGCTTGCGTTTTTCCGCGGCGCGCTTGGCATCACCGAGCCGACCACTTTTCCCGCCCAACTGCGCGTGGTCACCATCTGGTTTCCCGCGAAGCTGCGGGCCACGGCCAACAGCATCTGCTCGTCCGGCGGAACCATCGGGGCGATTGTTTCCGCGCCGTTGATCGCCTGGCTGGCGCTGGCGTTCGGCTGGCATGCGGCGTTCATCGTCCCGGGCATCATCGGGCTGGTGCTCGTCCTCGTGTGGCGGCTCGTGTATCGGGATCCGCCGCCGGGTTTCATCGTGGAGGAAGCCTCGGCGACCGCCGGACGTCCGGTGGCCTTCACCTGGCCGCAATTGTGGCGCACGCGCAGCCTTTGGGGAATTCTGATGATCCGCTTCGTCAGTGACCCGGTGTGGTATTTCTGCCTGTTCTGGCTCCCCGGCTATCTCCAGGAAAACTCAGGGTTGTCACTGAAACAAATCGCGATGGTGGGCTGGATTCCGTTCCTTGCCGCCGATCTTGGCGGGATTGGAAGCTCGGCAGCATCAGACCGCCTGGTGCGCCGGGGCACCGAGCCGCTGCGCGCCCGCAGGATGATTCTCACCGGCGCGGCGTTGCTCGCGCCGGTGTGCGCGCTCACGCCGGTGTTTCCCCAACCGGTTGCGACGCTCGTGATCTTCAGCATCGTCGCCGCTGTATGCCTTACCTGGCTCTTCAACCTCGGCGTCGTCGTGGCCGATGCATTTCCCGCCGCCAATGTCGGCAGCGTGTGGGGCGTCGCCGGCGCCTTCGGTGCCTGCGGCGCGATGGTTTTTAACAAGTATGTCGGCGATCTGATGGGCACTTTCGGTTCCGCGAAAATCTTCATGGTGCTTGCTGTCCTGCATCCGCTGGCCGCGATCATCCTCGCCGCCATGGTGCGGAAGGAACGCCCACGCGAACCGATTTCGAGCCCAAAAACAAACGGACGCGCATGAAAACAATTCAGCATGACTTTGAATTTGTGGTGGTTGGCGGTGGTCTGTCGGGGCTCTGCGCGGCAGTGACCTCGGCCCGGCAGGGAATCCGCACCGCGCTCGTCCATGACCGACCAGTGCTCGGCGGCAATGCCAGCACCGAAATCCGCGTCCCGCCAGTGGGAGCGACCCAGTGCAACTTCGCCTACTCGCGCGAGACCGGACTGATCGAGGAGCTGTTTCTCAACAACCTGCACCGCAACCCCACCTGGTGTCCCGAAGGCTGGAATCTCGAATTGGAAAATCTCGCGCGCAACGAGGCAAACCTTTGCCTGTTTCTCAACTGCGCGGTCTGTGACGTAGCGATGAATGAAGCCAGAAATCGAGTCGCGAGCGTCAAGGCCTACTGCTCGCTGGAAGAAACATGGCACCAGTTCACGGCTCCGTATTTCGCCGATTGTTCCGGCGATGGCGTGGTCGGTTCACTATCTGGCGCCCCCTTCCGCATGGGTGTGGAAGCGCGCTCCGAGTTCAACGAGCCGATGTGTCCCGACCAAGCCACCGGCGACACCATGGGCTTGAGCCTGCACATGCACGCGCGCAACGCCGGTCGCCCGATGCCCTTCACCCGTCCAAAATGGGTGACGTTGGAACTCAACGCGGAAGACTTCGGGCCTTATCGGCCCGTGTGCGAGCATTTCTTCCCCGACACCGGCGGATTCTGGTGGCTCGAATGGGGAGGCGCACTCGACACCGCCCACGACGCGACCAAGATCAAGGAAGAGGTGCAGCGCATCACCCTCGCAGTGTGGGATTACCTCAAGAACCGCTCGCCACTCGCCGAAAAACTCACGACCTACGAACTGGATTGGATGGGTGCCATCCCCGGCAAACGCGAGTCGCGCCGATTCGAGGGCGATCACATCCTGACAATGCACGACATTGACCAGCAAGCCGTCTTCGAGGATGCGGTGGCATACGGCGGCTGGGGTTTCGACCACCATCCGCCCGGCGGATTCTACGACAAGGTGAACCCCAGCACGCATCAATACTTGCGCGGGCCGCACAATGTCCCGCTCCGCTCGCTCTACTCGCGAACCGTCAGCAATCTTTTCTTCGCCGGCCGCAACCTCAGCGCCACACACTACGCGCTGTCTTCCACGCGCGTCATGCTCACCTGCGCCCAACTTGGCGAAGCCGTCGGCATGGCCGCAGCCCATGCGGTTCGATCCCGGCGCGATCCGAAATTGCTTGCGCAAGGTGAGAGCATCCGTGCGATCCAGCGCGACCTTTTTCTCGCCGACCATCACATCCATGCGCTCGACCTGCCAATTGCCGGGAACATCGCTCCCGAGGCATCCGTCATCGCTTCAAGCGTTTACGCGGAGAACCACAAGGCTGAAAGCTGGGGCACCGATCGTCTGCGCAGCGAGCGCATGCTGCAACTGCCGGTGACCAGCGCGAAGCTCGATTCCATCTCGCTGCTGGTTGACGCCGACCGCGACACTGAACTCCGCTATCGTTTCCATCAAGGCCCGGAGAACGGATCCACCTTCCCCGAAGCCAAACTGACGGAAGGCGTCATCATGGTCCCGGCCGGAAAGGAAAAGTGGATTCAGTTACCGCTCGCGTGCGGCATTCCCCGTCCCGGTTGGCATTTCCTGGTCCTCGAAACCAATCCCAGCCTCGCCGTCCACATGACGGAAACCCCGCCCGGCAAACGCTGGTATTATCCTCGCCCCGACGACCCGATTCGCCCCAATCCGTTCACCACTTGGACCTCACGCACGCTGATGATCGGCATGACACGCGCCGTGGACGCCGACGGGGCGAGCGTCGTGGCGCCGGACTGGAACGGTCACGCCCGAATTTTCACCGACTACGGGGTCTTCCTCAATTTCGCCTACCTGTGCCGCACCTCGCCGGAGCAGGCGCACTACGACGCGACCTTGGTGGTGAACGGCCACAGCCGCCCGACGCGAACGCCGAACCTCTGGGTTTCGGCGGCAAGTTCGTTCAAGCAACCCGAGTGGATCGAGCTGAATTGGAAAACTCCGCGAAAGTTCAGCGAAGTTCAGATTATTTTTGACTCTGCGCTGCACTTTCATTTCTGGCAAAGCTGGCAGGGTTACCCGTTGCGCGCCCTGCCGTCCCTCGTGCGCGACTACCGCCTGATCGCTCATCGCGCCGATGGCAGTTCGTCCACTGTCGCAGAGGTCACTGGAAATTATCAGCGCAATCGCCGCCACCGCGTGGCCATCGAAGGCATCACCCGCCTGCGTGTCGAGATTCTCGCCACCAACGGCCTGGCCCGCGCGCAAGTTTATGAGATTCGCGTGTTGGAAAACTAGCTAGAGCAAATTATTCCTGCGAAGCATGCGCATTGACTCGCACCAGCACTTCTGGAAATACAATCCGGCCCATCAAGTCTGGATGACCGATGAGATGGCGGTGTTGCGGCGCGATTATTTGCCGGAGGAATTGTCGCCACTGCTGAAGGCCGTGAAGTTCGACAGCTGCATCGCCGTGCAGGCGCGGCAGATGGTCGAGGAGACGGAGTGGCTGCTGGAGCTTTCTGACCAGCATGACTTCATCAAAGGCGTCGTGGGTTGGATGGACTTACGTTCACCGAAACTCCGCGAGCAATTGGAGACGTATGCAAAACATCCGAAACTTGTCGGTGTGCGCCACGTAGTTCACGATGAACCGGACGACAACTTCATGCTGCTGCCGGAATTTCGCCGGGGCATCGCGCAGTTGCGGGACTTCGGTCTGACTTACGATCTGCTGCTGTTTCCCAAGCACCTGCCGGTCGCGGTGAAGTTGGTTGCAGAATTTCCGGAGCAACCGTTCGTGCTCGACCACATCGCCAAGCCGCGCATCGGCGAAAAGCTGTTCTCCCCGTGGCAGGGAGATTTAGCACGGCTCGCGAAGTTTCCAAACGTCTCTTGCAAACTTTCCGGCCTTGTGACGGAGACGCATTGGCAGCGATGGCAGGCTGCGGATTTTCATCGCTACCTCGACATCGTGGTCGAGGCGTTTGGCACGAATCGCGTGATGATCGGCTCGGACTGGCCGGTTTGCACGCTCTCCGGTGATTACGTCTCCACGATGAACGTGGTCATCAACCACACGCAGCAGTTCGCGCCAGATGTGCGCGCAGCCATCCTCGGCGGCAACTGCGCGCGCTTTTACGGAATCCCTGAATCAAACCATGAGTAACACAATGCTGGCCGCCGTGTTGCACGGCGCGCGAAACATCCGCGTGGAATCCTGCGCCCAGCCCGAGTTACGCCCCGGCATGGTGCTGCTGCGCGTCCGGCGCGCGGGCATCTGCGGTTCGGATTCGCACTACTTCGCGCACGGCGATTGCGGACCGTTCGTGCCGACGCGACCGTTCATTCTCGGCCACGAGTTCACCGCCAACGTCGTCGCGCTCGGCGAAGGCGTGACCGCGCCCGCAGTCGGCTCGCGCGTGACGGTCAATCCCGCTCGCTCCTGCGGCTTCTGTTCGTATTGCAGCAGTGGCCGGCGCAATCTCTGCCGCAAGACGATCATGCTGGGCAGTGCCAGCACCAAGCCGCCGACGGATGGTGCGTTCGCGGAATTCGTCACCGTGCGCGCCGATCAATGCCACGTCCTGCCGCCCGAACTCGACGACGGACTCGGCGCGATGATCGAACCGCTGGCCGTGGCTTTGCACGCCGTGAAACGCGCCGGTGTGGTTTCGGGAAGACACGTTCTTGTGATGGGCGGCGGACCAATCGGCCTGCTCACCGCGATGACCGCACGCGCTTTTGGCGCAGTGCCGGTGGCGTTGAGTGACATCGTTCCCGCGCGGCGCAAACTCGCTTTGGATTTCGGCAGCGACGTGGCACTAGATCCCGCCGCAAAGAATCTTGCCGACCAGGTCAGCGAACTCACCAGTGATGGTTTCGACGTGATTCTCGAGGCGTCCGGCGCGCGACCCGCGTTGCGTCAGGCGTTCGATCTCATCCGGCCCGGTGGCACAATTGTGCAAATCGGCACGCTCGGCACGGAGGACGTGCCCGTGCCCGCCAATCATCTCATGCTTCGCGAAATCCAGTTCGTCGGCAGCTTCCGCTACGGAAACGTGTTCGACGAAGCCATCCGGCTCGCGGCTTCCGGGCGTTTAAACCTTCGTCCGCTCATCACCGGATTGTTTCCCCTGGCGCAAACGCTCGACGCCATGCAACAAGCCGACGACAAAGCCAACGCTCTGAAAGTCCAAATCGAAATCGGCACGCCATAAGGATTATCCAAAGATGAAATACAATCCTCTTGGCAAAACTGGACTGAACGTCTCGCTTCTCAGCTTTGGCGCGTCGGCACTAGGCGGCGTTTATGGCCCGGCGGACGAAGCCGAAGGCATTCGCGCCGTTCTCACTGCGCTTGACCTTGGTATCAACTACTTCGACGTCGCCCCGGCCTACGGCGGCACTGTGGCCGAAACCGTCCTCGGCAAGGCGCTCAAAGGAATTCCTCGGGACCGCTACCACCTTTCGACCAAAGTCGGCAAATACACGCAACCCGGCGGCTACGGAGATGACACACTTGATTACTCTTGCTCGCGAATCCACTCCTCGCTTGAGGAGAGTTCACGTCGTCTCGGCACGGAATACTTCGACATCATCCATCTCCATGACTTCGAATACCAAAACCGCCGTCACACGGAATGGGCTTTGACCGAGGGATTGGAAACGTTGTTGGGATTGAAACGAGAAGGTCGCATCGGCAACGTCAGCTGCGGAATCTATCCGATGGACCTGTGGCACCGCATCTTCGCAACGCTGCCGGTGGATGCCGCCCTGGTGCATAATCACTACGCGCTGAACGACACGCGTGCCTTGGAATTGCTGCCGGTGGCGAAGCAGAAGGGGATTGGAATCATCAACGCCTCGCCCTTTGCCAGCGGCCTCTTGAGCGGACGCGAAGCCCCGAGCTGGCATCCGGCCAACCAGTCCGCTCGTCAGCTTTTCCGCGACGCGACGAAACTGTGCGAGCAGCGGGGCGTGCCCATCAGCAAACTCGCGCTCCAGTTCTCCAGCCAGAATCGGGACATTCCCACCACGCTATTCAGCAGCACCCGCTCCGAATCTGTCCGTCGCAACGTGGCGTGGTGCGAACAACCCTACGATCCCGCTCTGCTGACCGAGGTTCAACTCATTCTGGCACCGGTCATGAATAAGCAGTGGGACTACGACGCCGGGGTGGATCGGTTGAAGTCGGATCCCCGGCTGGCCGCATGAGCGATAGCCACAGCGTGCCCGCAAGAAGAGCCTTCGAGCACAGATTGGTTTCGTTTGTCTCGAGCTTTCCTATTCGTTGAAATAAACCCGTTCCATCGCAATCCAGCCCTTCGCGCCCGGCAGGGGCATTTGCATGGGATCGCAAGTCTTCAGCCACTCCTGGTTACGCGACTCCGCAGCAAGTCCGGCCATGTCGGCATCGAAGTCCTTGCCGGTGTATTCGTAGTATCCAAACTCATACCACTGGCCTTCCATGTGGTGGAGGAAGATTGAGAAATTGCGCAGATGGTATTTGACCAGCAGATCCCGCACGCCAGGATGCGAATCGGCGTGAAGCCGCCTGTATTCCTCGACATTTTCGGGCCGGAGCCGGTTGACAATGCCAACGCGTTTGACGGAGTCGCTGGTGGCAGATGCGTGTTTAGTTATCATTTTCCAGTTGGGTCAGGCGAATTGCAGTTCATCAACGACTTGGTGGCCTTGCCTCGGTTTGGTGGACAGGGAGTGAATGCATGAGGCATCGGGTTTGGTTTTAGTTTAGTTGCGTTTCAAAGTCCACAGGACTCTTGTAGCCGAGGGCGCTGTGGAACCGCTCCCGGTTGTAAAAGAAATCGATCCATTCAAAGAGCGCCGCCCGCGCCTAGGCGCGGGTCGCAAAGTGCCTGCGATGAACCAGCCCGCATTTGAGCGTGCTCCAGAAGCTTTCCATGAGCGCGTTCTCATAGCAGTTGCCCCGCCGGCTCATGCTGGAATGCACCTGCCTGCGCCAACCGCTGGCGGTAGGCCGCACTGGCGTATTGCACCCCGCGATCGGAATGGTGCACCAGCCCCGCTGGCCTACGGTTTGATGCCAGGCAGCTTCCCGACAGCCGCTCGCAGTGTTTCAATCTGGGTGTGGGTGTAAACCGCGTGGCTGCGGTCGTCCGAATGACCCGCGAGCAACTGGCGCACGTCCGGCGCAATCCCCGCGTTCGCCAGTTCTGACACGAAGCTGTGGCGCAAGCTGTGAAATGTGTATTTGTTGAACGAGTGGCCAGCCTTGCCTGTGGCTTCGATGGTTTCTTGTTTCACATCCGCCGCCGCCAGAATCTTGTGAAACTGGATGCTCAACCCATACTTGCCACTCACCTTGCGCTTCGCCAGCGTCGGGCACAGCGGGCCTTGGTTCTCACTGACAGGAAGATCAAGCACATGCGCCTCCAACTGCGGGTGCAGCGGAATTGATTGGGCCCCCCTGAACTAGGCCATTGAGGGTGAGATG
>JBEGQI010000303.1:0-10674 GCA_041181065.1 Verrucomicrobiota bacterium
AATCACGGCAATTCAGCCATCGCCAACTCCTTCGGTTTAAGGTTCAACGCCGCAGGTGCGATGGAAGCCTTCCTGGGCGGGCAGACTTATCTCAAAACCAATAACGCGCCGGTGAAAGCCGGGGATACCATCGTTTACGGCTTCAGCTACGACGAGCAAACCGGCGTGATCCAGTTCTGGGATTCCAAGAACAACAGCGCACTCGTAGCCACAAACACGCCCTTCAGCAACTTCGCCTCCACGCAAAAACTCCGGCTGGGAACGAGCGACAACAATGCGCAGCAGTTCGATGGCATGGTGGGCGAGGTGAAAATCTACAAGGGCAAGTTAGGCTCCGGCGCTCTGGTCACCGAGGGTCTCGCTTTGGCCACCAAGTGGGGAGCCACGCTTGCTAAGACCAATGACTTCTATCTGTTGAACCTGGTGTTGTCCTCGGGCACGCTCAGTCCCACTTTCAGCTCGAACGTGTTGAGCTACACGGCGAGCGTTCCCAACTCGGTCTCCAACCTCTACGTGAACCCGACGGCGGCTTCCGCCAGTTCAGTCATCTCGGTGCGGATCAACGGTGGGGCCTACACCAACGTCACCTCCGGTTCGTATAGCGACGCGCTGCCCTTGAATGAGGGCGCCAACACGGTGGAGGTCATGGTGACGGCTGAAAATCCGGGCTACACGCAAACCTACACCGTGATGGTCACGCGTGCGTCGAGTTCTCCAACGCCGGAAAACATTGCGCGCACGGTCTCGGGTGGAAACCTGATCCTGAGCTGGACGCAACCCGCCTGGAAGCTGGCCACGGGCACCAACGTGAACGCGATCACCAATATCATTCCAGGAGCCACTAGTCCTTACACGAACTCACTCAACGAACCCAAGCGTTTCTACCGGCTGGTGTATCCATAAGCTGCAGATTCGCCCTGAGTCAGATTACACAGGGCGGCCTTCGGGCCGCCCTTTTTTACAACCCCATACGTCCAATGTTTGCTGAACTGATTTGAGTTTTGTATTGAGTGAAATCATGAGCAAGCTGGCAATCCTACTCGCGCTAACGACGGCAGGCTTCAACCTGTCGGCGGCAACTTCACCCGCGCCTCCAAATATCGTCATCATCTTGTGCGATGACTTGGGTTACGCTGACATCGGCAAATTCGGTGCGAAAGGCTATCAGACGCCGAACCTTGATCGATTGGCGGATGAGGGCGCGATCTTCCGCAATTTCCATGTCGCCCAAGCCGTGTGCTCCGCCTCGCGAGCGGGATTGCTGACTGGCTGTTATCCAAATCGGATCGGGATCCATCAAGCTCTGGGACCGCGTGCGAAGACCGGCATCAGTGCCGACGAGATGACCCTGGCGGAACTGGTGAGGCAACGCGGCTATGCCACGGCCATCTTCGGTAAATGGCATCTGGGCGATGCGCCGCAGTTCCTGCCGCTCCGCCATGGCTTCGACGAATACTTCGGGCTCCCTTACTCGAATGACATGTGGCCGCAACATCCCGATCTGGTGAAGCTCTCGCCCGAAATCGCCGCGCGGAGGCGTGGCTACCCGGACCTGATCATGTTGGATGGCGAAACCGTCGCCATTCCCAAGGTGACGCAGGAGGACCAGAACCAGCTCACGACCTGGTATACGGAGCGCGCCGTGAAATTCATCGAGAAAAACAAGGCGCGTCCCTTCTTCCTCTATCTTGCCCACAGCATGCCGCATGTGCCGCTGGGCGTGAGTCAAAAGTTTCGCGGCAAAACGAAACGCGGATTATATGGCGATGTGATCGCGGAGATTGACTGGTCGGTGGGACAAGTGCTGGACGCGCTCCAACGAAACGGGCTCGCTGAAAACACCTGGGTCATCTTCACCTCGGATAACGGCCCCTGGCTGTCCTACGGCAATCACGCCGGCTCGGCCAAACCGTTGCGCGAAGGCAAAGGCACCAGTTGGGAGGGCGGCACCCGGGTGCCCTGTCTCATGCGCTGGCCGGGAAAAATCCCCGCCGGCACGGACACCGGGGACATGCTCATGACCATTGATTTGTTTCCGACCATCGCCAATCTCATCGGCGCTCAATTGCCGGAGCACAAGATTGACGGCCTTGATGTCTGGCCGATCATTTCCCGGCAGCCCGGCGCAAGAAATCCGCACAGGGCCTACTGGTTTTATTATGAGGTCAACCAGCTCCAAGCCGTGACCACTGGCGATGGTCGCTGGAAGTTGCAGTTGCCGCACACCTATCGGACCATGAACGGACAGAAGCCCGGTCGCGATGGCCTGCCGGGCAATTATGTAAACCTTAAGCTTGAGACCGCCGAGTTGTATGATCTGATCAATGACACAGCCGAAAGCACCGACGTTTCAGCAAAGCATCCCGAAGTCGTCAAGCAACTCCAAGCGGAAGCGGAAAAGGCGCGCGCCGATCTCGGCGATGCGCTCACCAAGCGCGCCGGCGCGGGGCGGCGGGCGCCTGGAAAAGTTGAGCAGACACAATGAGCATTTTATGAGATGTTTTTTGATGAACGCTGGCCCAAACAATGCCGCCTTGTATTGGCAGATCACCCGCGCAGCCTTTCGTCCGCGTCCCGGACTGAAGCGGCGGCTGGCCGTTCTTTTGACCGGCGTTTGCTCGCTGGCCTGCACCGTCTCCGCCTTGGCAGTCGTTCAAGTGGACTTCAGCCATTCCTACACCGGGCCGGCGGGCGACCCGCCCCAAAACACCGGCAACATCACCCTGGCCTTTGCCGTCAACGGCACGGGCAACGTGACGCTCAATGCCTCGTGCAGCGACCCGGACCCGGCCGTTTACGTGAACGACTTTGACGGCCCGGTGGGCACGGTGAGCGACCCCGCGATGTGGGGACAGAACTTCACCATCGTTCTGTCATCCACGGGAAGCGGCGCCCTGCGCATCAATAACACCGGCGGCGGCCTCGCGATCCAGGGCGGCAACGCCCAACTGATCGATGCCAGCTCCTCCGGGTCGAACGAGGTGATCACCGCCACGGTTACGGTCGCCGGAACGCGGTTCAACCTGCTGACTGTCGGTTACACAGGGGCGGCGGGCGGCGCCGGGTTGAATCTTTCGGGCATCAGCCATCCGCTCGCTGGCACCAACGGCACGGTGGATGTCTCTGCCCAAGGCGTGACCGGAACCTTTAGCGTCGCCTCAACTTACAGCACGGTCGGCCAAGGCTTCGTGCTGAGCGGCCTCAGCTTTGATCTGGTTGCTGTGCCCCCTCCCGCTGGCACCAGCAGTTTCGATAACGGCGGCGGGAACAACCTCTGGACTACCACCTCCAACTGGAATCCCAACGGCCTGCCGGTCGCCCCGACCAACGCCGAGATCGCCAATTACGACGTGGTCCTGAACAGCTCCGTGGCGAACGGTCCCGCGGAACTGAGGATCATCAACGGCTCGCTCACCCTCACCGGCAGCGGCGCGCTCACGATGCAGTCAATGACCCTCGGCCGGAACATCGAGAATACCGTGCGCCTGGTGATCAACGGCTCGGGCGTGTCCTTCGGCTATTCCGGTTCCTCGTCCACCAATGAGTTCGCGGTCGGCACGGCGGCCACGTTGGAAACCAAGCCGGATGCCGGCGGATGCAAACCGCTCGCATTAGGGAATGCCAGGCTCGTCCTCGACCTCGGCTCGCAGTGGATTCTCGACGGCACGAACTACTCGGGCTCTTTCAACCTTGGCGACCGTTTTGTGCTGGCGAATTTCGGCTCGTTTTCTGGGAGCACCGGCGGCGTGCGCACCCGCAATTTCGACCTGCCTGCCAATCGCCGGCTCAACCTCGTGAAGACCGCCACCTCGCTCTACTACGAGGTCGTCGCCCAGACTCCGGCCACCGGTCCGAACATCATCATCATCAACACCGACGACCAGGCCGGTGGCCAGCACTTCAATTTCGAGGGACGCAACTGCCTCACCCCGACGCTGGACACCCTGGCTTCCACCGGGCTGCGCTTCACCTCGGGCTTCGCCGCCGCCACCGTCTGCGGGCCGTCGCGCTATTCGCTGCTGACCAGCCGCTGGCCCTCGCGGAACACCAGCGCAACCTTCATCGCCCGGTATCCCCTCAACACGCTCGGGCGCTTCGGCGTCTCGGATACCAGCCTGGAGGAGGACGGCCAGAACATCGGCGCCTGGCTACAGCAGGCGGGCTATCGCACCGGCATGGTCGGCAAGTCGCATCTGATTGACGACGATCTCATCAACACCTCCGCCTGGTCGGCCAAGGGCTTGATGACCTATCCGCAGACCGCCGACCCGGCCACCGACGCAAACACGAACGGGAAAATGAAGCACAACCACCGCGTGCTTGCGCAGCGCATGCGGGCTTACGGATTCGACTACGTCGAGAGCTTCTACCGGGCCAACCTCAAGGAACTCTACAACGATGACCTCAACGTCCATAATCAGGAGTGGATCACCAAGGGGGCGCTCGACTTCATCGAGGAAAACCGCAACGAGCGGTTCTTCCTCTACATAGCGCCGACGGTCAACCACGGACCGGTGAACAACAACCTCGACTACACGTTACGCGCCAACAAGGGCTACACCAGCGCGGGCTATCTGCCCAACGTTGACTACTCATTCATGCCCACCCGGCAGGCGATCATCAACCAGGTGACCGCCGCCGGCAAGGACCTCATCTCCGCCCGCGAAACCTGGCTCGACTACTCCATCGCTGCGATAATCAACAAGCTCAACCAGCATGGCATTCGCAACGACACCCTCATCATCTTCACCTCCGATCACGGCGAAAAAACTCTCTATGGTCCTCTGATCTGGGGAAAATCCTCGCTCTACGACCTCGGGATGAAAGTGCCTCTGGTGATGAACTGGCCCAACGGCATCACCTCGCCGGGGCGCGTCTATAACGAGATCGTCAGCCATGTGGACATCGTTCCCACGCTCCTCGCGCTCACCGGCGCCTCCGGCCTGCCGTCACGACCGGTGGACGGCGTCAGCTTGGTGCCGGTGTTCAACGGCAGCAGCGCCGCCGTGCGCGACGACCTCTTCTGCGAGATCGGCTACGCGCGCGCCGTCCGCACCAAGACCCGCAAATTCATCGCCGTGCGCTACACGCCCTCGGTCTATTCCCAGATTGCCAGCGGCTACCAGTGGCCGGAATACAATGCTAGTTCGCAGCTGACTGGGGGAACTATCCCTCGACCCTATTATATCAACAACAGCGGTCTTGGAGCGGGTGTCGCGTTAACCCACCCGCACTATTTTGACGACGACCAGCTCTACAACCTGACCACCGATACGAACGAAAATACCAACCTCTATGGCCAAGAGCCCGCGACCACCTACGCCCTTAAGAAGCGTCTCGCCCAATACATTGGCGGCATCCCTGGTCGGCCGTTCCGGCAGTTCAACGACTCGTCCACGGAGTTCTCGCCGACCCCGCCGAGCGCGCCCGTTCAGCCGTCCAACGTGGGAATGCAATTTCAGGGGGTGAATGCCGTCAAGCTGCAGTGGACAGATGCGGCCAGCGACGAGCTCGGCTACATCGTGGAATCATCCACCAACGGCGCTCCCTATCAAGTTATCGCGGAAACGCCCTCGGGCACCAACTCGGCCACGGTCTCGCTGCCCGCTGGTGTCGAGGATGTCGTGCTGCGCGTCTCCGCCTACAACGCCGCCGGCGATGCCGCCGGAACAAACCAGCCGGATCTGCTGACGCCGGAAAATTGGCGTTACCGCACGTTTGGTCTTGTGGATCCCACGCTGAGCAATCCAATCAGCCAATGGACGAACGACGCGGACGGCGACAGGCTGCTGACGCTCTGGGAATATGCCTTCGCCACCGACCCGCTGAACTCCAATTCCGTGAACCACATTACCGGACGGCTGGGCTCGGACGGCACCAATCAATGGATGCAGATGGTGGTGCCGCGGGTTCGGCGCCGCAACGTGCTGATTCAAGGCCGGGTCACGACGAATCTAGTGACCTGGCTGACCGGCGCACCCCACACCGCGGTGGTCGAGGACTTTGAAAAATTCCTGACGCTGCAAAGCACCGTGCCGGTGAAAGATGCCCCAAAGCAATTCATGGATGCCACGGTGGCCTTCCCGTGAGCCGAGTTGAACAGCCCGGATGACCAAAATGCATCTAACTCCCCGCTTTGGGGGAATGGACGACTTTGGGGATCGAACTTACATTTGCATCAGGGCTCCGATTTGAAAACTGAACTGAAACATTTACTCACGGTGCTGTGCTGGCTTGGCGCGGCCATCGCGACTCAAGCCCAGAGCACGCTGAACCTCTCTCCGAAAGTTTTCGCGAGCGGTGATGGCGTCTTCACGACGCAAACGTTTGAAGGTCGTCCCGTCTGGGTGCCTAGCAGCACCAACAACTTCCTCTACTTCGACGTGCCTCCGTTCTTTGCGTTCACCCCGGGCGTGCCCGTTTACGTGCGCATCGAATATCACGACGCCGGGCGGGGCAAACTCGCTACCCAGTATGATTCCACTCCGGGCAGCGCCACTCAAAACGCAGAAATCACCACCCGCTCCAGCCGGGTGGGCGGCGACGAATTTGCTTATTCTTATCAATGCTTCCAGTCCCCGCTCTTCGCAGGCCGCCAGAGCAGCTCCACCGATTTTCGCCTCCGGCTTAGCGGCACGGATGGAACCCCTTTGCGCGTGGCAAGCGTGCAGATCAACACCACGCCATACGCCGATTCACGATTCACCTTTGCTCTCTCGCAACCGTGGCTCTCGCCCTACTCCGGGCCCAGCAAGGATTTCGTGAATACCAAAACCCTGGTCGGCAAGGTGCTCACGGGCTACCAAGGCTGGTTTGCGACGCCGAACGATCCGCAGGACAACGGCTGGAATCATTGGGGGCGCTCTGCCTACGTGGACCCTTCCCCGACTGAAATTACCGTGGACCAATGGCCGTGGCTTGACGAATACGAAACGGACCGCGTCTATCCAGCCGGCAACATGGTGCATCAAGACGGCCGGCCGGCGTATGTGTTTTCTTCGCGCGACCCCGAAACTGTCCAGCGCCACTTCCGCTGGATGCGCAAATACAACATTGATGGCGTTTACCTGCAACGCTTCGTCACCCGGAACAACAGTGGGTTCTACGGCGCCAGCGAATTTGTGCTGAACAACGTCCGGCAGGCTGCCAACCAGGAGGGGCGTGTCTGGGCCATTGAATACGACGTCAGCTCGCTGGACACGGACCCAAATCCATTTGAGGTGATGACCAACGACTGGAACTACCTGGTGAACCAGTGCGGCATCACGAATGACCCGCGCTACCTGCGCGAGCAAGGCAAGCCCGTCCTGTTCATCTGGGGCTTTTCAGTCACCGGCCGCAATTTCACCGCGTCCCAGGCGCAGCAGATTGTTGGGTGGTTCACGAATCAGAACCTCTATGTTATCGGCGGGGTCAACTCGACTTGGCAGGGCAACACCAGTTGGCTTTCACAATACCAACAATACGACCAGTTGCTTGGTTGGCTGGAATCATCGCTGACCGATCTCAACAGTCAGAAAACACAGCTCAACGGTTGGGGCATGAAGATTCTGCCTCACGCCTGGCCCGGATTCTCGAACAACAACTTGCAGAAGACGGCTTTCCCCGATTCCTATACGGCCCGCAATGGCGGTGCTTTTTACTGGGCGCGGCTTACTAACGCGATCAGTTGCGGCGCGGACCAGATTTTCCTTGGCATGTTCGACGAATACGACGAAGGCACGGCCATCATGCCCATGTCCGATAATCATCCCTACATCTACGATGCGGGCGGCACGAATACGTGGGGACATTATCTGGACAACGAAGGACGCGATCCGTTTTGGTATCTGCGCCTGAGTGGCGCTGGAAAAGAAATGCTCAACGGCCAGCGGACGGTTTCGAGCAGCCTGCCCTCGTCCAATGCCCTCACGGCGGTCTCCTTCGCCGGGGCCGACGCCACGAGTTATTTAGGCCCAACGAACAACAACCAAGCGATGAGCCACGTGCAGCCGACAGCAGATGGCGTGACGGGCGGCACGGTTCTGGGCGGCCAGAACTGCCGCACCAACGGCAACATCTACTTCTACTTCCAGGTGGATGATGTTTTTTGCGTGAGCAATTCAGTCGGCCAGCCCGCGACCATTGAGATCGAATATTACGACAACGTCGCTGGCGCAAACATCCGAGTCCAATATGACAGCGTCACCAACGCCTTTACGGCAACCACCCAGTTCAGCACCACGGGCTCGGGCGGCTGGAAGAACTACCGCTGGAACGTGAACAACGCGTTCTTTGGCAACCGTGAGAACGGTGCTTCCGATCTCCGGGTGGCCATCCTCAATGCTGTCAGCGGCGGCAAAGTCGTCGGCATCCGCCGGGTCAGCGTGTTCTTGCCGGAGGAGAAGAGCGGAACGGTAATCTCGAACGCGCCAGCGATGCAGTTCTCCAACGGCCGGTTGAACTGGTCAGGAAAAGCGGACGCCACCGGTTGGGGCTTGACGCAGTCCGGCAATCTGGTGGGCGGCAACTGGCAGGAGGTCCCGCCGCCGACCAACTGGCCGTCCGGTCCGTTCAGCATCACGAACGATACATTCCAATACCAGTTCACGCCGACCAACAGCGCCGGCTTCTACCGCCTCAGCCGCCCGCCGCGGCAGTAGGATGCGTTGATGGCATGCTTTAGTTGCCACTGGTTGGGATGGTCGGCTGGCGCAATGGAGATGCGACCATTCAGCAAATGAGAGCAAAGCTCGCATTTGCTGCTCCGTGCCTCTGGATCCACTTATGAAAATCAGAGCCGTCTTACCCCGCGGCGCAGGCGCAGTGCTCTGCGGCTGCCTGCTTCATTCCGTTACCAGCGCGCACGCTGCGGAGGAATCCGCTCCGCCGCAGAAATCGCTGGTGTTCCTGGTCAATCCGCTGATGGGCACTGATTCGGCGCGCAAATTTTCACACGGCAATCTTTATCCCGCCGTCGGTGTGCCGTTCCCGATGAACACCTGGTCGCCTTACTCGCAGCCGCAAAGCGACAAATTCTTCTACCAGTATTCCCAGAATATCATTCGCGGCATCCGGCAGACGCATCAGCCAAGTCCGTGGATCGGCGATTACGCAATGTTCTCGCTCATGCCCGTCTCCGGCAAGCTGGCCGTGAACGACGAAGATCGGGCATCAGTGTTTTCCCATGAACGGGAAACCGCCCAGCCCAGCTACTACAGCGTTTATCTCGACACATGGAAGGTGAAGGCTGAAGTCACGTCCACCGAGCGCGCGGCACGGTTTCGCTTCACCTTTGATGAGCCGACCAATGCAATCGTGGTTTTAGACGGCTTTGACAAGGGCGTGACCATTGAAGTGCTTCCCGCCGAAAATAAAATTGTCGGTGCCGTGCGTTATCGTTGCGGCGAGTTGCCGGAAATTTATTCCAGCAACTATTTCGTGATCGTGTTTGACCAGCCATTCACGACGAGCGGCGTCTGGTCGCCAAGCGGCATCCAGCCGGGCACTCACCAGATTGCCGGCAAACAGGCCGGCGCATTCGTTCAATTTGACCCGGCCCAGAACCCGGTCGTCGGCTGCAAAGTTGCTTCTTCCTTCATCAGCCCGGCGCAAGCCCTGCAAAATCTACAGAGCGAAATCGGCAACGCCGATTTTGACACCATCCGCGGCCGCGCCGAAGCCCGCTGGAGCGAAGCCCTCGGCCGCGCACAGGTGCTGGGTGGATTGGAAGACCAGCGACGCACCTTCTACAGCTGCCTCTACCGCTGCCTGATGTTCCCGCACAAATTCTACGAAGTGGATGCACATGGGAAGCGGGTCTATTTCAGTCCTTACGACGGCCAGGTGCATGAAGGCGTGCTCTACACCGACAGCGGTTTCTGGGACACGTTCCGCGCCGCGCAGACGCTCTACAACCTGCTGTATCCCGAGGTGAACGCCGAGATTTTGCAGGGCGTGTTGAATGCTGCCGAACAAAGCGGCTGGCTGCCGGCGTGGGCCAGTCCCGGCCATCGCAATTGCATGATCGGCAACCACGCCTTTTCGCTGCTCGCCGATGGCTGGGTCAAAGGCGTGCGTTCCTTCGATGCGAACCGCGCTGTGGACGCCATGCTGCATGATTCCAGCCGGAGCGGGCCGATTACTTCCATTGGCCGCGACGGGGCGGAGTATTATCAACGTCTGGGTTACGTGCCGTATTCGCCGGTAAAAGGCGAAGCCAGCTTCAAGGGAGCCACCGCGAAAACCTTGGAATATGCCTACGATGATTTTTGCGCGGCCCAACTAGCGGCCGCGATTGGGCGCAAGGCCGACGCGGAAGCCTTCATTGGCAGCGCGATGAACTGGACGAATGTCTTTGATTCCAAGCTCGGCTTTGTGCGCGAACGCAAGGTGGATGGCTCCTGGGTAGAGCCGTTTTATCCGAACCAGTGGGGCGGCGGCTTCACCGAAGGTTGTCCGTGGCACTGGACGTGGAGCGTGTTTCAGGACATTCCCAGATTGGTAAAACAAATGGGCGGCGACGATGCATTCTGTGCCAAGCTGGACGCGGTCTTTACCACCGCCAACGAAGTCCGCCCGGGCACTTATGGCCGGATGATGCACGAGATGACCGAGATGGTCGCGGCGGACATGGGCCAATATGCCCACGGCAATCAACCCATCCAGCACATGATTTACCTCTACGATTACGCC
>JBEGQI010000304.1:0-7213 GCA_041181065.1 Verrucomicrobiota bacterium
TTGGGGGCTGGCGCGGTGGGGATGGGTGTGCCCGCTTGGGCTTTTTCATCAGCGGTGAGCGCACGCAGCCGGATTCCGCCGACGACCTTGCCTCCAAAATCAATGGTGGGGTCGTGGTAGGCTACGATCTGTTTTCCAATCCAGTGGTCGGTGTCGTCGCTCTTGAGGATGGCGGCGGCGAGCAGTTGATTCTTGCGGTTCAGCACCATCGGGTTGAATTCCTCCTCCTCGAAGTGCATCACCCATTTCATTTCCTTGGGCTTGTTGTCCGGCGCAACATTCTGCTGGTCAATTGAGGCAACCGTCAGAACCTTGCCTTCTTCGCCGACATCCTCTTTTGTGAGGAACCGGCTCTGTTTCATTTCTCCGATTGTGGGCATACTATTATCTCTGCTTTCTGGCCGAAGTTTTCAGTCGGCTCGCTGTCCCGGCTCCGTGCCGGAAAGTTAGAATCAATCAACTCGCCAGTGTTGCATTGCGACGTGCAGTTCATGCGGTATGTTTTGTGCAATCGGCAGACCACTGGCGGTCCTAGCTGTTCTGCATCCAAATCGAGGGTGGGCATAATCACTCCCACGTCATCCCATGCACCGCCTTGTCCAGCGGCGTCACGTTGGTGTGCGGGTTCTCGTAAAGGTCCGGCATCGCCTCGATCTCGCGCCAGAACCGCTCCGTCAGCGGTAGGCCGAGCAGGTCCAGATTGAGCCGCTTGAACAGCTCCGCCGTGAACGCCTTGGTCACATGGTTGTGCGTCCAGCACAGCCGCTCGGTGCGATACTTGGCCATGAACCAGTCGGCGAACTGCGGGTAGCTCGTCTTGCGCGTGTTGGCGCAGAACTTCCACAGGAAGTAACCACTGGTGTATTCCAGCAACTGCTGCCGTGCGACGGGTGAGATGACGTTGGCCGCTTCATTCCACCACGGCAGGCAACTGCGAATGTCATCCTCCAGCACGAATATGTTGTTCCACGACGGGATGTGCCGAATGGCGTCTGCGCAATACAGCTTGTGCTGCCAAAGTTGGTGTAACAGTCCACCGAAAGAACTGCCATCCGTGTTCAGCAAGCCGTAATTCTCGTGGTGCTCGTAGATGAAGTGCGTGGTGCGCTTCACCACCTGGGCGAACCGCTCCGACTTCACCAGTCGCTCAATGGCTTGGAGCGCGTCCTGCGGCTGGCCATCGGCGGTCGTGTGGTAGTCGCTGGCGCGAATGTAGGTCACGCGCACGCCGCCCTGCATCTCGTTGTAGTGGAGCAGGTAGTTCGCCAGTGCGATGCCCCGGCACGAGGCCAAGATCAGCACGTCCATGTAGGGCTTGCGGTCGCCGCCTTCCCAAAGCGTGTCTTGGTAGGGCTTGATGTCGTTGACGGTTATCATGTGGTCATCCTCCTCGCCAGATGGTTGGCTTCCGTAATGATCTCCCGGGCACACCAGCAGGCCCATTGCTCGACCCACAGCGCCGCATCCTCGGGATTGGCCGCGAACACGATGGGCACCTCATACCGCACTTCAAAAGCCGCGAGCGTGCCCATCACCGCCTCGGGATCGAGCCGGCTGCGATACTGGTGCTCGGTGATCTCATAGGCGTAACCCACCACGAGCAGGCGCTTGAACTTGAACCCGCGCAGCCGGTGCAGCTCGCGCTCGAACCGCGCCCGGTCCACGCCCGTGCAGCAACCAACGAGGTCGGCCACGCTCTTGCGCTCGACCGCCATGTAGGTTTCACCGCCCGAGAACGAGTAGTCACCTGTCGTCAAACCGGATACCTCACTGGCAAGCCGCGTGAACACCAGCGGCGTCTGCTCGCGCGTGTCCACGATGATGCGCGGCAGCTTGCCGGCCAGATCCGGCAGCTTGGTCTTGAGCGGTTGGAGCGCGGGGAGCTTCATGCGTAAACTTGGACCTCCTCCATGATGGGTGCTTGGCCCCGCTTCAGGAACCGGCGCACGCCCGCCACGCCCCGGCTCTCGGTCGTGCCGTAAATCTTCGCGTCCCAGTCAATGCACCGCTGGCAACTGAAACCGCCAGCGTGACGTTTCACCGCGCTTCTTCCACAGGGGCACAGCTTGGTTTTGGGGTCGATCTTCACGCTTCATCCCTTTCCATGTCGGCCTTGTCCTCAGTCCACTCCAGTCGCATTTCCGCCTTGGTCTTGGCACAGTCGTCTTCCTGATTCCACGGCGCGCGTGGGTCGTGCTCGGCCCCGGCGGGGTAGTGGTATCCAAGGGCGCTCATAGCATTGCCACCACGCGCGCCATATTCACCCGGTCAAGTTTCATCCCCATGAACTCCGCCGAGACTCCATCGTAGCAACGCACCGCCCACCAGTCGCGACGATGCAGGGCGTTGTCGATGTCTTCACGCACGTCGTCCTCAAACTTTTCCGGCAGCTCAACGCGGACGATTTCGCCGTTGTCCAATACTAGATCAATCCAGGTTTTCATAGCTGATGGTGAAAGGAATCCTCCTCATGCGACACCTCGCCAAAGGGCCGCTGCTGCTTCTTCATGATCTCCTCCCAGTCGCGGCGAAACTCCTTGTTCGACCGCATGGCCTGCCACTGGATGACGGACAGGCCGCCAAGAATGGCCGACACAATCACGAGCAGGACGGATTCGATGGTGTTCATGGCAGCCTCCGGAAAACAAAGTGGCCAGCCCGCAATAGCTTCTCGGCCGGAACCTTCTCGCTCTTGGCTATGCGCTCGCCAATGGCGCGGCATAACTGCTCCAAGCCATCGTCACAATCTGGCGCACTGGCGATTCCGCACCATATGTCGCTTTTGCTTTTGATCCAGCAAGGCGACACAGCCAGCCGAAACTCATAGCTGTAAGCCACGGTCTGCATTGGCATAATGACAGTCATTTCAGGGAAATCTTGCGGCCCATGATCTTGCGCTTGGCAAAGTGGCAGCCACGCTGGGCCTTGTTCTTGGCGAGGAACGCCTGAAACGCGCGCAGGGCGTATTCGTTGAGGGTAACTCCAAGTTCCACCGCGTCCTTCTTGATGCGTCGCGCCTCAGTCTCAGGCAGCTCGACGCACAGTTGTTTGTGTGGCACACGAAACACCGGCTTGTGCATCACATTGTAAAGAGGCCGCTCTGACTTGATCGCTGCCGCCTCCGCCTTCAATGCGGTGGTCCTATCAGCAAATGTCTCCACCCTCATTTCACTTACCTGATTGAACCAGCCGGCCCCTTGGTGGCCAGCCAGACGTTGGGTAACGGATAGCGAAACCCCCACATAAAGAAGCGCGCCCTTGTAGTTGTAAAACCTGTAAAGGTAGGTCTTCATTTCGGTGGGAGCAGTGCCGCCTTTTCCTCCGCCCAGTCAGACACAAGCTGGCTCATTGATTTGCCTGCCTGCATCGCCAGCGCGTAGAGTTTTCGCTTTGTGTCCAGCGGGATAACCAGATTCAGTTTGCGGGGGTTCTTGTGAAGTTTCGGTCTAGCCATGCGCGGATTAAATCCGCATTAAATAGGCTCGTCAAACGGAATTTGACTTCCTGAGTTTTTGGCGTATTTAATAGTCATGGCTCGTCCAAAAGAAAAAAACGCGGTGCGGTTACAACTGTCCGTTGATGAGAAGACTTACTCCCGGCTGGATGAGCTTGCTGCTGCTTACGGGGGGAGCAAGAGCCGCGTAGTGGACATGCTGGTGAGGGAGGCTGAAACACCCTATGTCGTCAGTTCCAGCGTGCCACCTGGCGAGGCAGCCGCCGGCCCGGTCGCCGTGGCGGCGCTGACAGGACGCGGGCCGACACCTCCAGTTGGCGGATCCAGCGGCGCAGCTTCTTCGCCAGCCAGAGCCGGTCGAACGGCGAAAGAGCGCCAGCAATAGCCTCCAGCTCCGGCTCCAGCACCACGCGCTTGCGGGTTTCCTTTTTCATCGCCTTGCATCTTGCCCGTGTCGGTGAGACAAAAACGGTCCGTGTGAACAAATTTTTTGCCATGAAAACCTCCCGCCTGCTGCCCCTCCTAGCCATGTTGATTGCCGGCTGTGTTAATCCTGACCAAAATCTTGGGGCGTGGATAAACCGCAGCCAGTCTGAGCTAATGCAGGCGTGGGGAGCGCCAGTCAGAACCACCGATGATGGGCAAGGAGGGCGCATACTGGTCTACGCCCGGCAGGCATTTATACCCCGGATGCAGGGCGGTGGAACCTTCGCCGACTCCGCCAACAACCAAATGCCCCAGCAAATGGAGCGCACCTACCAGTTTTTCATCAATCCCAGTGGCCGCATCTACCTAATCCGGTAGGGCCACACCGCTGGCACACTACCGTTGTAAGTCCTTGTCCTGACGAAACCTAATATGACCGAGTGGTTCGCTCGGCATCCTTCAGGAAATCCCCCAAAAATCGCCAGTTTTCCGCAAGTGCCTGTCACGCTGGCATCACAAAAGCAGCCGTCGTGAATGCCAGTGAATATGGATGGATACTAATTCGACACGGAAACAGGCACCTCGGGCACACTGCTGGCACACGGGTAGGTGAGCCGTTGCAGGTGCGGGGCAAGGGCGGCCGCGTTGGCGTGGGTGTAGTGGCGATGAACATTGCTGTCCGCGTGGTTGGCCAGCAGTTGGGTCACGCGCTGCTCGACTCCAGCCAAGGCCAGGCGGCTGATGAACGTGTGGCGGAACAGGTGGAAGTGGCCACGGGACACGCCCGCGCGCTGGCAGATCACCTTGAACGTCTGGCTGAAATGAGCATCGCTCTTGGCCAGCACGTCCTCGGGCAGCACCGTGCCAGTGCCGCGTTGCAGCTCCAGCGTGGCGGCCAGCGCAGGATGCAGCGGCACCGTGAAGCTGCTCGTCTTGCTGGTGCGGAAGTGAATAGCCTCGCTGGTGATGTCCTCCCAGCGCAGTCCCTTGATGCTGCTGATGCGTGCGCCAGTGTAGAGGGCAATGTCCACGGATAGGCGCAGCCACGCCGGCATGGGCTGGGCAAGAATCGCGGCCAGCTCCGCGTCAGTGAACGGGTCCGGCTCGTGGCGTTCGACCTTGAAGCTGAACGTCCACGGGTTCTCCTCGAACTCGACGTGATGCAGCTTCTTGGCCTCGGCCCAGGCCGAGTGCAGGAACCGCACCTCGGCCCGGAGCGTGGCCGGCCCAATGTCAGCAGCCCGGCGGAATGCCACGTAGCGGCTTGCCACTGGGTAAGTCACATCCGCAACCGTGGCGACTCCATCGGTCTTAGCCCAGCCGGTGAAGGCGTTCACCATGAACTGATACCGTCTCAGGCTGGTGGGGCGCACGCCTTGGAGTCCGGCCAGATAGTCGCGCAGGAAGTCGGCGACGGGCTTGTGCTCCAGCATGGGCGCGGCCCCGAACTTGGCGCGGGCCAGCCGCTCCTCGATGGTGCGGCGGATCTCCAGCACGGGCGAATCCTTGGGCGGGGACTTGCGCCCGTCGTGGCGAACGCCAGTGGATACGCGCACCCGGTCCGTTGCCGTGGTGTAGCTGATCCACCAGAACGGGGAGCGATGGCGTTTGTAGATGTTGGCCATGGGATCAGCCTTTCCGCACCTTGATCTCCCCGACCGAGGGCCGGCGAATGAACCGCGCCACCGCCACGACCTCCGGCTCGCGCATGGGCTGCCCCTCTGGCGTCTCGATCATTTCCCGAGTGCCACGCAGGGCGCTGAGGACGAACTTGTTGAGGGAGTAGTTGAGCCGTGCTGCTTCAGCCTCCAGCCACGCCAGTTCCTCCAGCGGAAACCGGACACAGATGGGAGCTGAGTCAGTGCGAACCTTGGCGAGTGCCGTGCGGCGGGGAGCGGTCTTTGTCATGCCAGATACTTACAACGCATTGCGGATACTTACAACAAATTTGTTGACAGGGTATCCATTGGTATCCATTCTGTCGCCATGACACGCAACGAAGTGCTGGCGAAACATTGGTGGACCACGCAGGACGTGGCTATTTATCTCGGCAAGACCGTGGATGCCACGCGGCAACTGATGAGGCGGGCCGGGGTCAAGCGTAGCAAGGCGGACCGCACCCTGACGTGCCGGGTGTGGGTGGATAAGGCGCTGGGGAGGTAACGATGAGATGAGGGACGGCGAACAAAAGACAACCGCAAACACAACAGACCAACTATGAGCCGTTTTTCTCCATCGTTTTGTTCTCCGCCAAACGTCCTTTGGCTTCAATTTCGTGGCGACGGCGACCCGTGCGACGACTCGCCGATTGGTGACGACGACGTGACATGGTGCCGAGATAAAATCTTCGAAGCTGACGAGATGTATATCCGTGCCGAGCACATCATGCCGCTTCTCGAACGAGTGTCGTGCAACACCGCAACCCCCGCCGAAGTCTGGGAATGGATCAAGGCGCTCAATGCGGAGAACGATGGAACTGAGCGACGGCTACCGCCGCCGCAGATCAACGACAACAAACAAACCGCGAACGGCGGTAGCCGTTCGCTCTAGTGACTGGTTATGCCCATGACAACGAAAGACGATGGAAAGAAAATATCCGAGGTGTGGCTGCCCGGTGAAGGCAACGCATACAACACGCGGCTGCTGTCTGGCACTCACGGCAACCTCTCGCTGAACGCCTCATACCACGGCGACCGGGACGAGTTCTGGATCGTGGTCGAAAAAGAAGGCAAGGAAACTGAACGAATAAACGCCCGAATGGTGACGAGCATCGTTTGGGCATAACGATCAAGGTGAGTCGCAGACTCCCGCCGAATAACCAGAAAGGAATCAATATGGAATACAACGCAATCCCACCAGTGGCGCGGGAGTCTGTTGACTCGACCGCCTTGTTCGGCACTTCGCTTGCCAACTGCAACGACATCGAGAAACTTCGCGCCATCGCTGAAAAGCTGTGGAGCCTCCTCGACGACATCGACACGGCATCCGACATGTTCAAGCCGAGTGACGAAGCCGGGTATCGTCGCTTCTACGAATACGCGATGCAGAAAGCGGAGGAGCGAGGGAAGCAACTGGAGTCCGACGGCTACCATCTTTATTTGCCGAACGTGAAGCTCTGCGGCGGCGCGACGAAAGGACAAGAACCATGACCAACACGATGACACCCGCCAACGCCAACGGCGTTGGACTGCGAACAAGCGAAGCGCCGTTCGCAGCAGCGGATGGGTATGCGGACTTCGCGTGGATACGTGCCTCGCTCAATGCGGGCGGCACGCTCACGGTGAAAAGCATACTGCCAGGCAAAACGATCTTCACGGCACGAATGGCGTGGCC
>JBEGQI010000305.1:0-5621 GCA_041181065.1 Verrucomicrobiota bacterium
TCACGTTTGGAAGAAACTGAGTCAAAGGAAGGTCAGCACACCATCATCAAGAAGAACATCGGCGCAGAAGCTGAGATTCTAGATTTTACGGTAACCTATGAGGAATCGTTTCCCGCAGTCCAAGGGCGGGCCGACGTCGTGCTTCGCCGCGGAAAGCAGATGATCATTTGTCAAGTTTCAGTAGGGTCACCGATTTCGTATGAAGTGGAGAGCATACATAAATTCCTTAGAGCCGATTGCGCGCACATTGCGCTCGTGTCAGGCAATCGCAAGAAACTGAACCTGATTCAGCAAACGCTGGGCAGCCTTGGCACTCAAGCAAACAAAGTCGGCTTCTACTCACCAGATGAATTGATCTCGAAGCTCTACGACTTGGCTGCCGCCGATCCTGATGGTGGCGAGGCTGAGCGTGGAAAACTGAGAAAGCAACAGGTGACGATTGATCCAGGCCACCTGAGCGAGGCCGAGAGAATTATGAACGAAAAGCGGTGGCTGGCTGAAATCAAAGAGCGGATGAAACGATAACGCTACGCACTGCCAGTAGGCTCGCTGGCATCTTCGCTCTTCTTCTCGGTTGGGCTGTTAAACAAGGGAATCGTGGTTACCGCGCTCTTCAGAGTTTCTACACTCAAATGGGTATATTGCACATTCATCACTTTGGAGGAATGGCCGGTGAGCTTCATCCGGACATCTTGCGGAACACCGGCGTTGGCCAGTGCTGAATTGAAGCTATGGCGAAGCGAGTGAAAGGAGCGCTTGGAAAATTTCCTGATCCCCTTGCCTTGAACCGTCATCGGATCAAGGCCGGCATTTTCGACGATACGCTTGAACGCCTCGGATAAGCCACGCCGCCCGCCAGTAACCTTGCTAGCCAGCTTCGGACACAAATAGCCATGTGTTCCGAACGCCGACAAAAAATGAATGTGCTGGATGACTTGGTAATGCATGGGCACGGTTACCTTCTTGCCCGTCTTCTGCTGCGTATATTCGATGACGCCCTTGTCCGGATTTAGGTTCTCCCATTTCATCTGAACACAATCGCGCAAGCGGGCGCCAATAAAATATCCCAACAAGATAAGCGTCTGCCACTCCACCGTGGGTGCAGCGTTCACGAGCTTCTGCACTTCATCCTGAGTGAACACTTCACGCTCAGAGCAAATCTCCTTCGGGGGCCGCACCGCGGCCACTGGGTTCTTGTGGATGATGTCGTATTTTTCGGCACGCCTGAATGCGATATTGATCGTTTTCAAATCAACAATCGCCGTCTTGGGTGCCACCCCATCCCGCAGGCGTGAATTCATAAATCCCTCGGCATCTTTGGGGGTGACCGAAGTGATCGGTTTTTGAGCCCTCGCCCCCAAGTGCGCTATGAACAATTCCACTGAATGTTTATACCGCTCCACGGTTGCCGGCGTAGCCCGCGCACCAACCTCCTTCACCCAGTCATTCAGGTATGCCTCGGTGGTCGGGGCAATCAAAGTGTCTCCAGTAACACGTTCCGAAACGTCGTTCAGCACCCGCTTGAGTTGCGTAGTGGTCAGCGTCCCTTGTTTCGCCTGCTTTTCTACGCGCTCCAATTCGATGGCAATCTCCATCGCTTGGCTCTTAAGGGTGGTCTTCGTCGAACGCTTCAACTGACGACCATCGCGGCTGGTGAAACACGCGGTCCAGTATTTAGACTTTGCTCGTTTGACTACGCTTGCCATACGAGGTGAGAATAAAAGTGAGAATAAAAATCACAAGACATACCGTTTTTCACAACCCCACCATGTTGTGGACAAACAGCTTACAAAAGGCGCATAGAGAGACGGGTTCGATTCCCGTGCGCGCTACCAACCTTCACCAGTTCTGCTTTAACCAACTAGTTCAACAGGACGTTGCTCAGCCGTTGATGGACTGAGCGCGGGATGGTTCGAGAGAAGTAAACGCGCCCGCTGTTCGACAGCGCAATGAAGCCGTTGGTGACGCCCACGCTGGCCAACACTTCTGCAACATCTTCCAGCACCTGGCCGCGCAAATGGCCGCGCTTCACAATCAACCTTCCCGCCCGGATGCACACAACTATTGTGGCGTGCAAGGGTGGAAAGAGCCCCAAGCCCGCCAGCGGTAACCCGAAGACCACGCCCACAACGACCACCAGTGTCAGGAGGAGCAGGAGCGGTGGCATCGGCCTATCGCAGCAGCCAACGCGATGAGACCCTGTTCGACTTCGGAGCCTGCATCGCAAACATCAGACGAATACCCACCACATTTGCTGCTGCCGAATCAGGAATCACAGCTTGTAGTATTGCTCCCAGTCCTTGCGCGGCGGGACGCCGTTGAGGAGTTCGTTGGCGAGCTTATGATTCGTGATCTGTTTCGTCGTGCGGTCGAACTCGAGCTTCGCGTTCACGCGTTGCGCGATGATGCCGATGGCCATGGCCTGACACAGCGGGCCAGCCACGGCGAAGTTGGAACGCGTCTTCTCCTCACCCTTCGCCGCCTTGAGCAGGTTAGCGAAATGATTCGACGGGCTCTTCGCCACTTTCGGCAGCTTGGATTCCATGTCCTTGGCCTTGGCTTCAGGGATGATCTTCAGCGTGCTGCCGTGTGAGCCGCCCTTGAACGTGAGGCCTTCGCCGTAGATGACCTTGCCCGGCGGACGCTTCTTGCCGTCCGGCACGGCTGCGCCCTTCGAGGGCGGCGGGATGTCCGAGTCGGTAACGGACTCACCCATGTTGTCCGGCAGCGGCGGCAGGTTGCTCTGACCGTCATACCACGTGAGGTCCAACGCCGGCATTTTGCCACGCGCCGGGAATTTGAACACCAACGTCGAGGCCTGTGGAAAGATGAGCGGGCTGTAGCCCTCGAGCTTCGGCTCAACCGACGTGGGCAAACCGAGGTCGAGGAATTGATGCGCGGTGTCGAAGATGTGCGCGCCCCAATCGCCGAGCGCGCCGTTGCCGAAATCGAACCACGAACGCCAATCGCCGTTGATGTAACCCTTGTTGTATTTGTGATCCTGCGCCGTCGCGAGCCAGCAATCCCAATCGAGCGTGCTGGGAACCGGCTCTTCGGGGAGATAATTGGTAAGTTTGCTGTAAGCGAGTTTCGGCGTGTCGTGCCAGCGGCGCGGGTTATTCATGAACGCCGTGATCTTGGTGACGTTCTTGATGATGCCCGCCTCGGTCCACGCCTTGAACTGGAAATAGTTCGCCTCGGAGTGACCTTGGTTGCCCATCTGACAGGCAACCTTGTATTTCTTCTCCGCCGCCATCATGAGTTCGATCTGCCGGAAGCTGTGCGCCATCGGCTTCTCGACGTAAACGTGTTTGCCCATCGACATCGCCAGCATCGCGATCGGGAAATGCGAGAAGTCCGGCACCGCGATGCTGACGGCATCAATGTCCTTGCCCATCTTGTCGAATAGCTTCCGGAAATCCTGAAAGCGCGCAACGTCGGGGAACATCTTCATCACCGGCTCGGTGTGCTTCGCGCCCATGTCGGTGTCGCACAGCGCGACGATCTCCGCGAGCCCTGTGGCATGGAGCGCCTTGACGACTTCCGCGCCGCGGTTACCGATGCCGATGCACGCGAGGCGAACCTTGTCCGTCCGCGCGGCCAACAAGATGTTAGGAGACACGACCGTCAGCGCGCCAGTGGCGAGCACGCCTTTGATAAAGGAACGGCGACGCAGCGGGCCGAGGGATTGTTTGCGTTGATTTGAGTTCATAGGAATTAACACTCGGGAGGTTATTTCGCGGACAGCTCGCGGATCTTCAAATTGCGGAAGGAGACTTCGTTGCCATGTTCCTGCAACAGGATGTGGCCATCAGCCCATTCGCCGAACTGCGGGATGTTCTTGTATTTGCTTTCGGCAACGAGTTTGCGGAACGCCTCCGAGCCGCGCTCGAACTCGAGCGTCTTCTGGCCATTGAGCCAGAACTCAACATGCTTGCCCTGCGCCAAAATCCGCGCGCGGTTCCATTCGCCCATCGGCGCGACGACCTTGTTTGCGGCAGCGGGAATCAAATCGTAAAGCGAACCAATGGTGCGGTTGCCGTCACGACCCTTCTTGGCGTCCTCATGCAGCACATCATCCAGGATCTGGAACTCGGTGCCGATGGCGGAACCCACGCCCGTGGGCTTGCCGGTGACTTTGTCGATGGGTGAAAGATTGGGCTGCACGAAGATCTTGATGCCGCTGTTCGCGCCGGGAGTCAGTTTGAAATCCGCAACCAATTCAAAGTTGGCGTAACGCTTCGTGGTGATGATGTCGCCGCCGCCGGCTGATTCTTCTCCTTTGTTGTCATGCACGGTCAGCACGCCGTCCTTCATGGTCCAACCATGGTCGGGAAACTTGTCCGCCTTCGCGCTGCGCCAGCCTTCCGTGGACTTGCCGTCCCAGAGCAGTTTCCAACCGGCCTTCTGCTCATCACCGGTGAGCGTGTTAGGCGCGGTGTTCATTTCGCGGAGGCGGATGTTTTTGAACTTCACCTGCATGCCCGCCTTCGACGCATCGCCGCCCACCGAATGCACCTGCAATCCAATCCGACCACTCGGCGTCATCGCATCATTCATGTCCGTGCGCAATTCCCCATTGAGCCACGTCTTGATGCTCGTGCCGACGCAGAGGATGCGAAGATGATTCCATTGACCGTTCTTGCTGATCTTGCGGCCCTGCTCGGTGAATTCGTTCGTCTTGCCACCCAGTTTGCCGGGGAAAAGCCAGTCGCGGCGCATCTCGTCGTAGATACCCGCCGTCCACATGCGGTTGCGCTTGGTGTCCATGTCGATCTCGCATTGGTAACCGTGCAGGCGGTCGGGCGGGAGTTTGGAGGGTTTGCCGTTGCCCCAGATGGTGCGGGCCTCGGGAAAAATTTCGCTGCGGAACTGAACGCCGGAGTTCAACCGCTCGTCCACCTGAAAATCCAGCTCCAGATCGAAGTCGGCGTAACTCTTAACGGGGCAAAGAAAGCTGTTGCCGGTATTGACGACGGACTCGCCAACGATGCAACCCTCCTGCACGAAGTATTTCGCCTTGCCGCTGTGCTGCTCCCAACCGGTGAGATCCTTGCCGTTGAAAAGATCCACCATCTCCTGAGCCGTGCCAATCTGGGGCAGCACCAACGCCGCCACAGCCAATCCAACCAGACAATTCATGCGCATAAGGAATTCAGACGTGTGTTTAGGAAACGAATTCACGTCCATCATGCAAACAATGGCGCGGCACCCAAGAAATTTTTTATCCTTCTTTGGTCGGATGCGGTGGCCAAGCATTTGCAGCTTGCTGGCGTTCGATGTCCCGAATACTCAATGGCCTTCACCATGACATATGCCGTAAAATTGCTGGTGGCGTTCCTGTCTCTCGCTGCCGCCACGCTCCAAACAACAGCGCAAGCTGCCTCCGTCACGAATCAATCCCCTGCCCCGTTCCCGGTCACGATCGAAGTCAACGCCGCCAAACCCATCGGCGAGTTGAAGCCGATCTGGCGGATGTTCGGCGCGGATGAACCGAACTACGCCACCCTGCCGAACGGCCGCAAGCTGCTTGGCGAACTCGGTTCGCTACGGCGCGGCGATGTCTTCTTCCGCGCGCATAACCTGCTTTGCACTGGCGACGGCGCGCCGGCATTGAAGTG
>JBEGQI010000306.1:0-6090 GCA_041181065.1 Verrucomicrobiota bacterium
TAGGTTCGGAAACGGGCACCGGTTTGAATGGCTCTTCCTTCGCCACGGGGCGCGGCGGTTCTGTGCCGGCGGGCGCCGCCTGCAACTTCGGCTCCGGCGGCACGCCTGAGGGCGGCAGACCTGCGGCGATGTTTTCGGATCGCTCAATCTCATGTTTGTGGCGTTGCTCGAAGAGCTTTTCCGTGGATTGCTCTCCGCCCACGACTTCTGCGCGGGCTTGGTTCGCCTCCTTCTGCTCTTGTTTGGAGACGTGGCCGATTCCGCCGCTGGGGCGGAATCGCATCCCGCCGCGCCTCTTGTTTCTTCCTCCGAATCGTTCGCTCATAATTAGTATGTTCTTCTGTAGGTATGCACGTTGTGCAAAAGGCCCATCGCGATCAACGAGACGAGCACTGAGGATCCGCCGTAACTTAACAGCGGCAGTGGCACGCCCGTGACGGGCATCAGTCTGATGTTCATGCCGATATTGATGAACACATGGCTGAAGATGAGGGCAACGACGCCCACCGCCATGAGTTTACCCAAGCGGTCGCGCGCCTGGCCTGCGATGCGGATGCCGGTGAACAGCACCGCTCCATACAGCGTGAGCACGATCACGCTGCCCACGAATCCACTCTCCTCGGCAATCACGGAGAAGATGAAGTCGTTGTGCGCCACGGCTCGCGGCAGATACCCGAGGGCATTTTGTGTGCCCTGCCGCCAGCCTTTGCCCGTGAGTCCACCGGAACCCACGCTGATCAGCGCCTGACGCACGTTGAACGAATCGTCCAACTGTTGTCGCTTCAAACGCTGGATGTCCTCCCTCGACGCACCCGAGGCAGGAACGTAATCCACACCGAAATACACCAGCAGCCGGCGCTTCTGGTAATCCTGCAACTTGATCTGCCAGCCCGGCGGCGCGAACAGCACGTCCACGAGGAACAATGCGGCCAGCACACCCACCAGCGAGAATAAGCGGACAAGAAATTTTCGCGGCACGCCGGCCACCAGCAACATGGCGATCCAGCACGGCACCATCACGAGCGCGGAACCGAGGTCCGGTTCCTTCATGATGAGCAGGAAGGGCAGGGCGATCATGCCGGTGGCCTTCCAGAACACATCCGGGCGGCGCAGTTCTTCGGCCGGCCGGCTGAGGAAATGCGCCAGCGCCACGATGAACGCGAGCTTGGCGAATTCCGACGGTTGAAATTGGAAGAAGCCGAGGTCGATCCAGCGGCGCGCCCCAAAGCGCATCGAGCCGATGCCGGGGATGAGCACGGCTATGAGGAGCAGCGTGCTGCCCCAGTAGGCGACCATGGCCCAACGGGCGAGCGAGCGATAATCGATGAGGCAAAGTCCGATGGCGGCGGCGGTGCCGAGCCCATACCAGATGACCTGCTTGAAGAACAATTCACTCAGCAGCCACTTGAAGAATCCCGGGAAGGTCAGTTCGCGGAACTGTTGGAATACACCCGTTGTTTCATTGACCATGGTCGCGCTGTAAACGAACGCAAAGCCGAACAGCATGAGGCCGCCGAGTGCTGCGAGCAGCAGACGGTCCACGCGGGACTGCGATTCGTTGAGCGTTGTTTCAAACATGGTGGTTCAATTCATCGTGCGCTGGCAATTGACTTGGCGGGCTGATTGAGCTGTTGGATGGCTTGATAGACGTCGTGCGCGACGGGGGCGCAGGTGGTTCCACCTGAGATTCCATTTTCAACCATCACCACGACGGCGTAACGCGGCGTTGGTTCGTTCTCGGGGCCGCCCATCGAGGCGAACCAGGTGGTGTGTTCTTTGCCATCTTCCCCGATCACTTCGACTTGTGCTGTCCCGGTTTTCCCGCCGATCCGGAAGCCGGGAAGCTTTGCGCGGAATCCAGAGCCATCGGAGTCATCCACGTCCGCAAACATCGCAGTGCGGACGAGCTGCATCGTTTTGGCGCTGACGCCGAGCGTGTCTCGAAGGCGGGCTTCCGGAACAGTTTGCTCAGGTTCGTTTGAAAGCGGGTCTTGAGAATTGAGACGTTGCACGAGGCGCGGCCAGAACACTTTGCCACCATTGGCCATCGCTGAAACCATCACCGCAACTTGGACTGGCGTCGTTTCAATTTTTTCCTGTCCGATGCAGAGGTTCGCGGTTGCGCCGAGGGACCAGCCGCTGCGCACCGTCTCAGGTCTCGGGAATGAGCCCGGATTTTCCTGCATGGTTCCTAGATTCGCGCGTTCGCCGAAGTGGATACGGTTGCCGAGTTCGACCACTTTCTCCAGGACTCCGGGCTTGAGGCCGGCGTGAATGAAATAGCCGTTGCTGGATTTGATGAACGCGCGGAGAAAAGTGTAGGTGCCGGGCGGTGCTTGGTCTTGTTTGGTTTGGTTGCGTCCGAACACGGCGATGCCGCGACCGTTCGCGCCGGCAGGAACGGTGTAGAGTTCATTCGGATCATGGCCAAGTTCCAACGCAGCCAGCGCGACGACGATCTTGAAAACGCTGCCGGGGTAGTAATTGTCTTGCGTGGCGCGGTTGCGTTGGGGCTTGGTTTGCGGATTGTCCAGCCGCTCCAACTCGCCCGGTGGAAAGCCGTTGACCCAGTAATTGGGGTTGAACGTCGGTGACGAAGCCATCGCCAGCACGTCGCCGTTGCGGGTGTCCATCACGACGATGGCCCCGCGATACGATCGGCTTGCGAGCGCCTTCTCGGCGGCTTGTTGGATGCGGACGTCCAACGTGAGCGTCACGTTGTAGCCGGGCACGGTGGGCTGCCAGATGTTCTCGCTCTGGCGATAGCCGAGGTTGTTCACGAGCACGGATTTTCCGCCGGCGTGGCCGCACAACTTCTCGTCGTAGCCGCCCTCAATGCCGATGAGCCCTCGGAAATCCGGCAGGCGATAGGAGTAATAGGATTCCTCGCCGTCGCGCGATTCGCCGTCCTTCTCGCGCCGCAAGTAGCCCAGCAGATGGGCCGCTGTGGAGCCCAGCGGATAGGTCCGGATGGTTTGCGATTCCAAGTCGATGCCGGGAATGCCGGCGAACTGTTCCTGAAAGCGCGCGACTTGTTGCGGCTGGAGATCCTGCATCACCGGGAACGGCTGATAAGGCGTGGAGGCGGCGTGGTTCGTGAACCGCTTCACGTCGAGTGCGAGAGAGGTCTGCAATTTCTGGCCTAAGTCGGCGGTGATGCCGTTGGCCACGGCAAGGCGGGCCTGACGGCTGAGTTCCTTGCGCTGCTCCATCGTTACCCGAAACGCTTTGGCCTCCTCCTTTGTCAAATCGCGCCCGAGTGCAGCCCGCTTGGCTTCACGTTGAAGGCGCAGGGTGTTCGTTGTGTATTTAAAGCGTGCGTCGAAATCCGCCGCGAAAGCTTTGCGCATTTCCTCCAGATACAGGCAAACATCGTAGCGCGGGCGATTGTCGGCAAGGGCAACGCCGTTGCGGTCGAGAATCTTGCCGCGCGGTGCCGGCACACGGACGCTGCGGAAGGACTGCGTCTCCAGGTGTGATTGATACTCGCGTCCGCAAACGACCTGCACCCACCATAGCCCGGCGAACAGGATGACCAATCCCGCCAACAACACGACCGACACCAGCCGCAGGGCTGGATCGTCGCGTTTAAGTTGGTTGAAGATGAACATGGTCAGTTTCTGCCGCGGCGGATTTCACGGTCGCTCCGGAAGCTGGTTGAGCTGACCGTGCGATAGTCGAAGGTGTGGGTGATGAAACCGAACAGCTTGGCGAACACGGGCGTCGCGGCGCCGCCAATGATGGTCATCAATGCAAGTTGCCAGACTGTGCCCCAGCCCACGATGGGTTCGCGGCCGCTGGTGAGCAACAAGCCGAGCGTCACGAGTGGAGCGCCGAGACTGGCGGTGCTGCCGATGACAAATTGCGCGTAGCTTTGGTCGCGCAAGATGAGTTCGCGGCGGATGAGGATGATGAAT
This sequence comes from Verrucomicrobiota bacterium, assembly GCA_041181065.1. Taxonomy (GTDB): domain Bacteria; phylum Verrucomicrobiota; class Verrucomicrobiia; order Limisphaerales; family DSYF01; genus DSYF01. The sequence goes on from JBEGQI010000306.1 coordinate 3,918, forward strand.
CCAATGGCCAGAAGGGGCAGGACGCTGATGCCCAGCGGATTTGCGGAGAGGGAGTCGAACCAGAGTCCGCTGCATAACGCGAGCGCAGCGATCATCACGGGGCCGGCGGTGAGGCTGGTGTAAACCATCAATGCGGGCAGGAGGTCGATCTGGGTGCCGAGGACGCCGTTGACGGCGGATTGCATGAACACGACGAGGAACGCCGCGAGCAAAATGATGAATGAGTTGAAGGCGATCATTGCAGTATCACCCACACTTCGTCCACCGCGCCCAGCGATGCGGACAGTTTGACGCGCGCTTCCGTGGCGATGCCGAATTCGACCTGACGCGAGTCCACGACTTTGCCGATCGGAATCCCGCGCGGGAAAATCCCACCGAGGCCACTGGTGACGACGTCCTGGTTTGGCTTGAGCGAGGCGGTCGGCGGCAGATAGCCAAGTTCAACCATGCTGCGGTCCAGCGGCGAAGCGTTGCCGATGACGCCTGCTTCGCCGGCACCGTTCAGCACGACGGCTGCGACTTTGCAATTCGGGTCACCGAGGAGTGTCACCTGCGAGCGATAAGTGCCGACGGCTGAGACGCGCCCGATGAGCCCGGCGGGTGTGACGACCGTCATGTTGACCTTGATGCCGTGCTGGCTGCCGACGTCGATCTGCACGGTGCTCCACCAATTCGCGGGGTCACGGACTACCACGCGCGCGAGCTTCATCTGCCAGGGCCGCGTGGTCTGCCAGTTCACGAATTGCCGGAGGCGCGCATTCTCCCGGACTTGTTCGGCGGACTGAGCTTGCTGGATCTTGAGTTGAGCGATCTCGGCGCGAAGCTGGTTGTTCTGCCGGATGAGTTCGGACTTGGAGAGGGCAAGGTCGGCGGTGGAACCGGCGACGTTTTGTGAAACACTGGAAAGGCCGAAGAGCGGAACGAACGGGCTGCTGATGGCGAGACGGAGACGCGCAGACGTGTTCGCGGGCAGGTTCAACAGAACCAACGCCACTAGAGCCACGATGGCCAGCGCAATGTATCGCTTCTTCTTAAACATCCGTTCTCGTCGCGGCGCACTTCAGGTGCGTCGCAGGCGATGACGGAAAACGCGGAGAGCTATCAGGTGTTCGCCACCCGTTTGAGGAATTGCAGTTCTTGCAGCACCCGGCCGGTGCCTTCGCACACGGCGCTGAGCGGATCGTCAGCGGTGTGGACGGGCAGCCCGGTCTCTTGCGCCACCAAGCGGTCAATGCCGCGCAGCAGCGCACCGCCGCCAGCCATCACGATGCCACGGTCAATCAAGTCCGCGGAGAGTTCTGGTGGGCAGCGTTCCAAGGTGATGCGGATGGATTCGAGAATCTGGGAAAGCGGCTCTTGCAGGGCTTCACGGATCTCCTCCGAACGGATGGTGATCGTCTTGGGCAATCCTGCGCTGAGGTCGCGTCCTTTCACTTCGAGCGTCAATTCCTGCTCCAGCGGGAAGGCTGATCCAATCTTGATCTTGATCTCCTCCGCTGTGCGTTCGCCAATCATCAGGTTGTAGGCGCGCTTCATGTGCGCAACGATCGTGTCGTCAAATTCGTCCCCGCCGACCCGCAGGCTGCGGCTGAAGACGATGCCGGCGAGGGAGATAATTGCGATTTCGCAAGTCCCGCCGCCGATATCCACGATCATGTTGCCCGCCGGTTCATGGACCGGCAGTCCCACTCCAATGGCCGAAGCCATTGGCTGTTCAATCAAATACACTTCGCGTGCCCCAGCGTGGGTGGCTGAGTCTTTGACGGCCCGTTTTTCAACTTCCGTGATGCCCGAGGGAACTGCCACGACGACGCGTGGCGCGATCAATTTGCGATTATGAACCTTCTGGATGAAATGCCGCAGCATAGCCTCCGTGATCTCGAAATCGGCGATCACTCCGTCCTTCATGGGACGGATGGCAACGATGTTACCGGGAGTGCGTCCAAGCATACGTTTGGCCTCCTCGCCCACGGCGAGGACGTTGGTGGTGCCGGCTTGGATCGCAACGACAGAAGGTTCGCGCAAAACGATGCCCCGATCACGGACGTAAACCAGGGAGTTTGCCGTTCCAAGGTCTATGCCAATGTCGTTTGAAAACAGGGTTTTAACTTGCGCTAACATGAATTTGCCTAGCGCCGCGCAGAGTAGGTGCGACCCAACGCCAACGCAAGAT
>JBEGQI010000307.1:0-4945 GCA_041181065.1 Verrucomicrobiota bacterium
TCGGCCTGCTCACGCGGCTGATGGACGGCATCAACGTCTATCCCGAGAACATGAAGCGCAACCTCGGCCTCTCGCTCGGCATGTGGAACAGCCAGACCGTGCTGCTCGCGCTCATCAAGAAGGGCCTGACGCGCGAGGAGGCGTATCACCTCGTCCAGCGCAACGCGATGAAGACCTGGGAAGTGAAACACGCCGGCCGCGACGACGCGGACTTCCTCGAAGTCCTCAAAGCCGACGCCGACGTGGCGAAGCATTTCAAGAAAGGCGAACTCGAAGCGCTCTGCTCGCTGGAGTTCCATTTCAAGGAAGTGAACAACCGGTTCAAGAAGCTAGGGCTTTAGGACAGGATTAACAGGATGCACAGGATGAAAACAAAAACCTGAGCACCTGATTTGCAGTCCTGTAAATCCTGTTCATCCTGTAAAACTTCTCACCTCACCCGCGCGCTCACCGGCTCGCTCCATGGCCCGGGGCCGTGGGCGTTGGTAGCACAAACGCGGAACCAGTATTGGCCGCCTGACTTCAGACCGTCTTTGATCTCACAGCTCTGTTGCAGGCACGCGTGGATATGGCGCCAGGCGGATTCCGGTTCGCCTTCCAGCCGGGCTTCGATGAGGAACGAGCAATCGCGCAGCGGTCGGTCGTAGCGCAGCAGCACCGTGCTCGCATTCAGTGACGGCTGCACGCGTAGGTTGGTCACCTTCCGGGGCGCTCCCACGGAGCGGCGACGTTTCCCGCGCAACTCCATCCCGATGGCCTGCAACCGCTCGTCCTTGTGCTTCAGGCCCACGATCAAGCCGATGTTGGCGCGCGTCACCTTTTGCCGGGCTTCGCACAATAGTTTGTCGCGTTGCCGGGTAGCCGCGCGCAAGTTGGCTTTCAATTGCAAGATGCGCGTCTGGCTCGCGGCAGCGGCGGTCACGGCCGCTTTGAGTTGGTCAAGGTTGGTGCCACCCCGTTCCTCGGGCGATGCCTTGGCGATGCTGGCGATGACGCGCCGGCAGATCACGAGCTGTTCCACCGCAGTCTTGTTGCGGAAGCCAAGTTTGGGTCGGGGTAATGCGCACATGGTGATCAGGTTTGTCCTTGGTTAAACCAACTCCCTTCCGAACCTTGTCAGGACTTGCGCGATCTTGGGCAAGCCGATCGGATTCCTCGTCGAGACTGGAAAAAACCTGTCGCAGATTCAAGCAATCCATTGTGCTAAACGGCGATTAGCACAAAAGACCGGCGTGATCCTGACGAGGTCCAAGGCAATCTTGAAAGTTTTTTGCTCTGATCTTTCGTGCTAAACGGAAAATAGCACGAAAGATTGTTCCAATCGGTGCAAGGCATGCGCCAGACCTTGTAAAGAACAGCGCGAGTTTTGGTGCTAAACCAAGAATAGCACGATGGATTGCCCGAGTTGCGCCAACTTTTGAAGTGATACGCCCATGGATTGGCGGCATCCAAAGCTCTGGGTGGTGGTGCGTTGGAGGTAAAAGACGAGGCTTGGAGATTGCCGGCTTGTCATGGATGAGCCTGAATCCCAGCATTTCCGCAATGAGAACAGTTTTGAAGCCCATAGTTGTCGGCCTGTTTGTTTTTGGAGTGGGTGGCGTGCTTTTTGCCAGTGAGCATTCCAGTTCACCGTTGAAGCATTTGGATGCTTGGCTGGCCAAGGCGCCGACGGAGCGTCCGGCTTTGACCAACCAAGCGTTCGCGCGGGCGCCCTTGTCCAAGGCGGAGGCGGGCGCGGCGTTGGCGGCGTTGTGGCAGGATCACGCGAAGCAATTGCGCGAAAGCCGGGCGGCAGAGTGGCGCGACGAGGCCATTGTGCTTCAGGGCCTGACCATGAAGTTCAAGAGCCTGTCGTTCGGCGATACGAATGCGCTGCCGCCGAACGGGCGCAGTCTGTTCATCTCCTTGCACGGTGGCGGGAACACGGCCAAGAGCGTCAACGATGGGCAATGGCAGAACCAGATCAAGTTGGGCGCCGCCTACAAGCCTGCGGAAGGCATCTACATCGCCCCGCGTGGGCCGACAGACACGTGGAATCTCTGGCACGAGTCGCATATCGACGACTTCTTCGCGCGGCTGATTGAGGATGCGGTGTTGTTCGAGAAGGTCGATGCGAACCGGGTTTATGTGCTCGGCTATTCGGCGGGTGGCGATGGAGTTTATCAACTCGCGCCGCGCATGGCGGATCGTTGGGCCGCGGCGTCGATGATGGCTGGCCATCCGAATGAGGCTTCTCCGTTGGGCCTGCGCAATGTGCCGTTCGCCATCCAAGTCGGCGCGAATGATGGCGGCTTCAAGCGCAACCAAGTCGCCGTCGAGTGGGGCAAGAAACTCGATGCGCTGGCGGCAGCCGATCCCGGCGCTTACGTCCACTTCGTCGAATTGCACGAAGGCAAGGGTCACTGGATGGAGCTGAAGGATCGGCAGGCGATTCCATGGATGGAAAAATTCACCCGCAACCCGGTGCCGAAAAAGGTCGTGTGGTTCCAGGACGACGTCACGCATCGTTCCTGTTACTGGCTCGCACGGCCAACGGAGGATTTGAAGGCCGGGCAGCTGATCAAAGCCGAGTGTGCCGGGCAAAGCATCAGCCTTGAATCCACGAACGTCACGACGGTGGAGGTGCGCTTGAACGATGCCCTGGTGAACCTCGATCAACCCGTGGTCATCCGCGTGGGCGACCGCGTGTTGTCCTCGAATGTGCCGCCCCGGACGATTTCATGGCTCGCCGAAACGTTGGCGGAAAAGGGCGATACCAACCTCGCCTTTTCTGCCGCTGTGAAGGTCCGGTTGACCGCCGAGTGAAGGGCGCAGCGCGAACCGCGGTCCCTCAGCGTTCGAAGACATAGAGTTTTGCATTCACCGCCAGCTTGAAGCGCGGGCCTTTAAAGCCGCGACGCAGCAGTTCCTTCCGCAGGAAGAACATCACGCCCGCATGCGAGACGACCAACGTGTCCACGGGTTCTGCCTCCAATTGATCCGCGAAAGCGTGGATGCGTTGGCGGAATTCATCGCGAGCGGGACGCTGGGATTTATGGCCGGTCAACCACGCGAGCCGCAACAGCGTGCGCCAACCCCAGACGGGCATCTTGAAGCTTCCGGTGTCGAACGGCAGAAACTCCGCTTCACGCAGCAGCGGCGTCTGAATGATGTTCCCGGACCAAGCGGCTTCAGCAGTCACGAAGGCGCGACGCAGGTCGCTGCTGAAGCAGCGTTGCCACGCGACGCCGCTGACATCGATCGGCCCGACGATGGGTTCCGCCGTTTCGTAACGCCGCCGCCATTGCAACAGATCCTCCGAAGTCAGCCAGCCGCTCGGCCAGGCTTCGGTCACAGGGAAATGGCGGACGAGTCCGATGCGCATCGGGGCGCATCATGCGGGATTTCCACAGAATCTGGCAATCATTGGCCTGTCTCCGGGAATTATTAATCCGAGAAAGGGTGGACCCGGCATGGATTCTGCATTATTGAAGTTGGGAAAACCCATCTAGTCAGTCCCATTTAAATATGATGAAAAAAATATGCTCCATCGGGCGTCGCCTGTTCACCGGGTGCGCGATCATCGTTTCCATCTTCACCGCTGCCGCCGCGTGGGCGCAGGGTGTGGATGTATTCGACTTGAACCATCCCAAGGTGCGCGAAGTGATGGCCGTCCAAAAGGACGTCACCGCCGACCTCATGAAACAACCCGAGATCATCGGCACTGCGGTCGGTCTGACCGGCGCAGGCGAACCGGCTCTCGTCATTTACATCAATCGCGACGCGAAGGGCGCGTCGGAAGCCAAGCAGGCGCTCCCGCCCAAATTGCGTGGCATCCCGGTGCAGGTGGAACTCACGGATCGTTTCGTCGCCAACATCGGCAAGCCTGGCAGCGGCGGCACCACGGTCAGTCACACGGCGAAGCAGACCGTGCCCATCCAACTCGGCACCTCCGGCGGCTGGCGCAACGATCTCGCCAACGGCTATTGCTGCGGCGGCACGCTGGGTTCACTGGTGAGCATCGGCGGCGAGCAATACATCCTCAGTAATTACCACGTGCTCGAAGCGGACATCGTCAGCGGCGGCAACGGCGTCGTGGCCACCACCGGCGACAATGTCATCCAGCCGGGGCTGATCGATGTGAGCTGTAGTGCGGCGAACGCGCAGAACATCGCCACGTTGGTGAAGAAGAGCTCCCTTCCGAATAACAACGTCGATTGCGCCGTGGCCAAGGTAGTTTCCGGCATGGTCCGCACCGACGGTGCCATCCTTGAAATCGGCACCATCTCCGCCTCGACCACGACGGCGGCATTGCAAAAAAAGGTCAAGAAGAGCGGTCGCACCACGGGCCTAACGCGCAGTTCCATCTCGGGATTGAACGCCACCATCAGCGTATCCTACGAGAACGAGTGCGCCGGCGGCGCCGCGTTCACCAAGACGTTCACGGGCCAGATCGTCATTGCGAACAGCGGTAGCAGCTTCTTGAACAGCGGTGATTCCGGTTCACTGATGGTTGAGGATGTGTCGACCAAGCCGCGTGCGGTCGGACTGCTCTTCGCGGGCAGTAGCACTAGCGCGATCGCCAATCCCATCAATGAAGTGCTGGCGTTCCTCGGCGGCACGATGGTGGGCAACTAAGCTTTGGCAACTCCACTAGCCCGGCGTGCTAACGCCGGGCTTTTTTGTCAATTGGACCGGCGCGCCTCGGTGCCCTTGCCGGAATACGACGCGAGGAAGTAAATCATCACAACCCCAACCACTGCCGCGAGCCCGCCCCAGAAGATCGTCCAGCGGGTGACGGTTCCGTTGGTGCAGGTCGCGAACCACCAGCCCGCGCCGAGATACCCCGCGAGGTTGCCGACGCCGCTATTGAGCAGCGACATCAAGGCTTGCGCCCGCGCGCGCCAGCTCGGGTCCACGCGTTGGTCGAGATAGATCTGCGCCGTGATGAACACGAGCGCGAAGG
>JBEGQI010000308.1:0-9492 GCA_041181065.1 Verrucomicrobiota bacterium
TGGCGGGTTTTGAAGAGATCGAAACCGTCACACCGGTCGATTTGCTGCGCCGCGCAGATGCCGAAGTGGTGATCGCGTCGGTAGCCGGCGACAAACTTGTCGCGGGGCGTTGCGCCATGACGCTTCAAGCCGACGCGGTGCTTGCTGACGTGGCTGCGCAAGCTTTTGACCTGCTGTTCATTCCTGGCGGACCGGGGGTGAAGGCTTTGCGCGAGGATGGCCGCGCCGCAGACCTTGCAAAAGTTTACGCGCAGCAGGGTAAGCTGGTGGCCGCCATTTGCGCGGCGCCAACTGTGCTGGCCGATGCGGGCTTGCTCAACGGCAAGAAGTTCACGGCGCATTTTTCCGTTCACTCGCAATTGCCCGGTGTGCTTGCCAATGAGCGTGTGGTGAAGGATGGCCACATCATCACTTCGCGCGGAGCCGGAACGGCCGTGGAATTTGGTCTGACACTGGTGGGCGAGTTGTTTGGCGCAGCGAAGGCAAAGGAGATTGCCGACGCCATCATGCTTTGAATTGGCTGAATTGCATTGCAGCTCCGTTTCCTCTCCGGCTTTAATCCGCGCGCCTACCTATCATGGAAATCAAGATCGAGTGCTCGTGCGGGACCAAGTTCGCGTTTGATGTGGAACCGGTGAGCGGCCGCATGCCGGTTGGCATCGGCTGCCCGAATTGCAGTTTGGATGCCACTGGCCAAGCAAACGCCATCATCGCGCAACAGCTTGGGACCATTGCTCCTCCGCCCGCTGCCGCACCCGCACCAGCGGGCTTGCGACTTGCGGGATCCGCACCCCGCGCAAGCGCGCCTCCAATCGCCGCTGCTCCAGCGCCTACTGAAAGCCGACAAGCTTCCGATGCCATCGACAGCGCCCTGCTCAACCGCACCATTTTCTTCGTCAAGGAACGCACCGGCCTGCTCAAGCTAGTGGATACCTACGACATCTTCGACCCAGCAACGAACCGGCAAATCGGTATTGCCAAGGAAGAGCCGCCAAGGTGGGCCAAGTTTTTGCGGCTCGTCGTCGAGAAACACAAATTGCCGACTTGCGTGAATGTGTATGAAGCAGAAGGCGCCCCGCCCGTTTTGTCGGTCCACCGCGGCTTCACCTTCTTGCGCTCCAAAATGCACGTCACCTGCGCGGGCCGGAAGCTCGGCTATTTTCGCAGCAAGCTGATCTCCATCGGGGGCGGCTTCAATGTCTTCGATATCCACGACCAGCAGGTGGCTGAGGTGAAGGGCAATTGGAAGGGTTGGGATTTTCGGTTCATCACCAAGCAAGGCCGCGAGATCGGCACGGTGACCAAGAAATGGGGCGGGCTGGGACGCGAACTCTTCACGAGCGCGGACAACTACATCATCTCACTTTCTGGCATTGGTGGAGCGAACCCGGAGGCTGCCGCATTGCTCCTGGCCGCAGGGCTGTCGATCGACATAGTCTTCAAGGAAGACGAATAGGCGACCGCTTGTTCCCGCGCGCATTTTCCGCTACGTTGCCGAAGTGATTTACGACGCGGCACTCGATGGCTTGCTCCAGAAAGTCTGGGACGGCGGGCGCATCAACACGGATGAAGCCCGGCGGCTCGCAACGCTGCCGTTGGAAGAGCTCGGCGCCCTCGCGGATCGCCGGCGCCAGTTGCATCGGCAAGCCTCGCACGGCGGCAAGGGCGACAACATCGTTACCTACATCGTCGATCGTAACGTCAACTACACGAACATCTGCAACGTCTATTGCAAGTTCTGCGCGTTCTACCGCACGGAGAAGGACACCGATTCCTACGTCATCACCACGGCGGAGATGGATCAGAAGATCGAGGAGACCATCGCGCTCGGCGGCACGCAAATCCTGTTGCAGGGCGGCCATCATCCGAAGCTGACGAAGCAGTGGTATCTCGACATGCTTTCGCACATCAAGGCGAAGTTCCCCGGCTTCAACGTGCATGGCTTCAGCCCGAGTGAGTTTGTGGCGTTCTCGGAATTTTTCAACGAGCCGGTGGAGAAAATTCTGCGTGACTTCACGGCGGCTGGTTTGGGCAGCGTGCCCGGCGGCGGCGGGGAAATCCTCGTGGACCGCGTGCGCAATCGCATTGCGCCGCTCAAGGCGAATTCCAACGAATGGATGGGCGTGATGGACACCGCGCATTCGCTCGGGCTCGCAAGTTCGGCCACGATGATGTTCGGTCACGTCGAGACCATGGACGACCGGCTGGAGCATCTGGAGTTCGTGCGCAACCAGCAGGACAAATCGCTGGGGCGATTGCCAATGGCTAATTGCCAAACGCCAATTGAGCGGGCGGCGGCATATGCGAACGCTTTGGAAGCAGGCGAACTCAAGGGTGGCGCGTTCACGGCGTTCATCTGCTGGACGTTCCAGCCGGAGAACGCCGTGCTCAAGGCACCGACGGTCGGTTCAAACGAATATCTTAAGACGCAGGCGCTCTCGCGCATCTTCCTCGACAACTTCCCCAGCGTGCAAAGCTCGTGGGTCACTCAAGGTTTGGACATCGGACAAGTCGCGCTCAAATACGGCGCGAACGATCTCGGCTCGATCATGATCGAGGAAAATGTCGTCAGCAGCGCGGGCACGACCTTTCGCATGACCGTGCCCGACATGCAACGTCTCATCCGCGACCTCGGCTACGAGCCGCGGCAGCGCGACAACTGGTATCGGTTGCTGAATTGAAGACATGAGCAATCCCGCTCCCGTTCTCAGCTTCGTTGTTCCTTGTCACAACGAAGAGGGCAATTTGCGCCCGCTCGTCGAGGCCATCGCGCGCGCAGCCGAGGGCGTGAGGCTCGGCTACGAGATCGTCCTGACCGACGACTTCAGCACGGACAGCACTTGGAAAATTCTCAGCGAACTGGCGGCGAAGGACCCGCGTATCCGTGGCTTGAAGTTCGCTTACAACTGCGGCCAGTCGGCGGCGATGTTCGCGGGAATGAAGGCCGCACAAGGCCAGTTCATCGTTACGCTCGATGCCGACTTGCAGAATGACCCGAAGGATTTGCCGAAGTTCATCGAGGCGCTGAAGAGGTTCGATTGCGTGTGCGGCACGCGCGTCGAGGCCCGTTCGCACGGCGATAACTTCGTCCGCATCATTTCCTCCAAGATCGCGAACTGGGTGCGGAACAAGCTTTCCGGCGAGACGATCAGCGATGCGGGCTGCTGCTTCCGCGCGTTCAAACGCGAGTGCGTGGCGGACCTGAAATTCTTCAAGGGCATGCATCGCTTCCTGCCAACGCTGTTCAAGATCGAGGGTTTCACGGTCGGCGAGGTTGCCATCAGCCACAACCCGCGCACGGCAGGTGTCTCGCACTACGGCGTGTGGAATCGCCTGTTCGCCTCGTTCTACGATCTGTTGGCCGTGCGGTGGATGAAGAAAAGGATGTTCAAATACAAGGTCGCGGAGACACTGAACTAGTTCCGCGCTCGCTCAGTGTTGCCCGCCGAAGACGCTGTCGAGGATGACCTGTTTCGTTTTCCAGATCACCGCCATCGTGAGCGCAATGGCGATGAGCACAAACGGCATGATGAAGTAGGAGGGATATTCGCCGACGAATTCCAGCAAGCGCGGATACTGGTCCGCCACGCGAGTCCAATTGATTCCGGCATGGAAAAGTGAAGCCGCGGCGAGCAACAGCAACACCAGCCAGCGGTTGACCCCGGCGAACAGGCGCGTCTCCGTGCGCAGGGTCTCGTCCGGCAGCATCGAAGTCAGCCGCTCGAGCACGCTGTTGAGCAGCGCGAGAAATAGCAACAAGCCCAGGTGAAACATCAGCGCGCCCAGCTGGAAGTATGCGAGCTGCGGAGCGCGTTCACACCAAAACAGGAACGGGCTCAACCCGACATTGACCAGCGCTACTGCCTGCGCACGACCATGCGTGGAAACCCAGATACGTTCCTGTCGCTGGAACGAACCAAGCTGCCAAACGCCGAACAGCAGCAGCCCGGTCGCGAGCACGCGCGGCCCCCAACCAACATGCACGAGCCATTGGGACGGCACACCGGGCACGGAGATGAGCAGCGCGATCGGCAGGCCCCAGAAAAGGCAGGACAACCCACGGACCAATCGGCCCAATGAGCGGAGCAATTCAGGGTTCGGCGTCGAATCTGCCACGCGCGCAGCTTGGCGGATGGCGGGACGGAGAAGGAGGAAAATTTCGCCCCGATCAGCGTTTCACGGTTGGAACACCGCCCGTTGGCAGCGTTGCAGATCGACCGTGCTGTTTGCGGTGCCGATCGCGATGCTGGCATCGCGGCCTTGCTCCGTGTTCAAGACCTTCCAACCCCAGCGTTCGGCATGACCGTCCGCGAAGGAAAATGTCGAGCCGCGCCCGTGGCGAACGGTTGGCGAGTTTTGCCATGTGGTTGTGCTGGTCGCCACCGCGAAGTAACCGTCGTCGATGGTGTTCAGGCTTTCGTCCACGAACACCATGGCGTCCACGGTGGACGGGCGCACGATTTCATTGGCCTTGGTGAACTCGGGATATTGCGTGCCCAACACCGCCGGACGATTACCACCCATGCGACCTTGGATGGAGTAATTGCGCACGAGCCGCGTGGCCGGGCTCGCGCTGGGTCCAATGCTCGCCGCCGGGCACTGGTAAATCGCGACGCCTTTGTTGTAATTGAAGAGCAGTCCGTTCTGGATGGTTTGAATCGTGGTGGGCGTGACAGTGCCGTCAATCCAACCCTGCGCGTCCTTCACCCAGTTGTTGACGATGCGATCACCGTTGTCGTTTGAATACATGATCCAACACACCTGCAGCTGCTTGAGGTTGCTGACGCAATTGATCTGGTGCGCCTTTTGTTTCGCCTTTGCCAGCGCCGGCAACAACATCGCGGCCAGAATGGCGATGATGGCAATGACCACCAACAACTCGATCAAGGTAAAGCCAACACGGCGCACCCCTGCTCGGGAAAGTTTTGTTTGGATCACGCCTAAAGAATGACGCGCCGACAACGAGCTGACAATGACCAGCATCGTCAAACGCACTTTGGGAATCAGAATGACCCAAAAGGACATCCGGCATCAGCAGATGCCCGCGCCGCCACACCTCACATGCTGAGGTAGGTGTATTCCTTGAGCCCGCGTTCGTAGTCGTCGAGCAGGCGCATCGCCTCGCTCGGCTTCATGCGGTCGGACTTGATGGCTTCATCCATCTGCGCCTTCATCTGACGCTTGAGTTCGTTTTCGTCGTATTGCACTGCGCCGAGCGCCTGGCTGATGGTTGTGCCTTCAATGATCTCCTCGACGTAGTAGCCGGCGGGCTCGTCCGGTTCGAGGAAGACGTGCACTTCATTCACGCGGCCGAACAGGTTGTGCAGGTCGCCCATGATGTCTTGGTAGGCGCCCATCAGGAAGAAGCCGATGTAGTAAGGCTCGGGCTTTCCGCCGCCGTTCGGCTTGAGCTCGTGCAGCGGCAAGGTGTCGCGCACGTCGCGGAGATCGATGAACTTGTTGATCTGGCCGTCAGAATCGCACGTGATGTCCACGAGCGTGACTTCACGCGTTGGTTTCTCGTTGAGCCTCGCCACGGGCATGATGGGGAACAACTGGCCGAGCGCCCAGTGGTCGAGCAGCGACTGGAAGACGGAAAAGTTGCAGAGATATTGATCGCCGAGTGAATCCTCCAGCTTACGGATTTCTTCCGGGATGTAGGCTTGGCCTTTGAAACTCTCCACCACCGCCGCGCTGATCTCCCAGTAAAGATTCTCGACCTTTGCCTTGTCGATAAGATCCAGCACGCCGAGCGTGAACATCTGCTGCGCGTCTTCCTTGCGTTCGAGCGCATCGTGATACGCCTCAAGTTTGTTCATCCTCGGCAGATTCTTGCGCATGTCGAGCAGCTCCCGCACCAACGCATGTTCGCTGTCGCCGTATTCGAATTGTGCTTCGTTGCGCCGTTTCTCGATGGACCCGAACACCTCGACGACCAACACGCTGTGATGCGCGACGATGGCGCGACCGCTTTCGCTGACGAGATTCGGATGCGGCACCTTCTCCGCGTTGCAGACTTCCGCGACGTAATAAACGATGTCGTTCGTGTATTCCTGCAACGTGTAGTTCGTCGAGCTGTCGAACGCCGAACGGCTGCCGTCGTAATCCACGCCCAACCCGCCACCCACGTCGAAGAACTCAATCGGAAAGCCCATCTTGTGCAGCTTGGAATAAAATCGCGCGGCTTCCTGCACCGCCTTCTTGACCGTCAAAATGTCCGGCACCTGCGAACCGATGTGGAAATGCAGCAGCTTCAGGCAATGCGTCAGGTTTTCCTTCCGCAACAGCTCGGTCGCCACGAGGATTTCCGCCGTGCTCAAGCCGAACTTCGCGTTTTCGCCGCCGCTCTCGGCCCAGCGACCCGCGCCCTTCGACAGCAAGCGCGCGCGGATGCCGATCATCGGCTCGACGTTCAACTGCTTGGACACCGCGATGATCTGTTTCAGTTCCTCCAGCTTCTCGACGACCATGATGACCTTCTTGCCGAGCTTGGTGCCGAGCAACGCCATCTTGATGAAACCGGAATCCTTGTAGCCGTTGCAGATGATGAGATCGCCCGCCGATTTTTGCAGCGCTAGCCCCGCAAACAACTCGGGCTTGCTGCCGACTTCCAGACCGAACTCGAACGGCTTGCCCGCATCGAGGATCTCTTCCACCACCTCGCGCAGTTGGTTCACCTTGATCGGGAACACGCCGCGATAACGCCCTTGATAACCGTATTCCGCGATGGAGTTGCGGAACGCCTGGTTCAACGCCTCGACGCGGTTGCGCAAGATATCCTGAAAGCGGATGAGCAATGGGAACTTCAGCCCGCGCGCCTTGGCTTCCTCGATCACATCGGTGATGTCCACCGCGACGCCCGCATCCTGCTGCGGGCGGGCAACGACGCGCCCCGCCTCGTTGATGTCGAAGTAATTCGCGCCCCAGCGGCGGACGTTGTAGAGGTCGCGGGCCGCCTGGATGTCCCAGGCACCGTTTGCTTCGGAAGGATTGCTCATCGCGCGTCGTTCAATCGCGCGCATCATAGGAACGCGCCGCGCGAATTCAACAAGCAGTTTGGGAAAAGCGTAAAAATTTTGCGCCGAGTTATTCGCAAGAAAATGTGAACAAGTCCGCACCGCTCAACTGACGCCTGACAAACTTGCCCAAACCTGCTTTCCTCCGCGCATGGCCAAAGCTTCGCTCGCTCAAATCGTCCGGCACTGTGACACGACGCTGCGCACGCGCGACATCAAGGATTACGACGGCGCGGTGAACGGATTGCAGGTAGAGAATCGCGGCACCGTCACGCGCATCGCCGCCGCCGTGGACGCCTCGCCCGCCACGGTGCGCAAAGCCATCGCCGCCGGCGCGGACCTGATGATCGTGCATCACGGGCTGTTCTGGAACCCGCGCCAGCCGTGGACTGGGACGAATTACGAACTGCTTCGCCTGCTGTTGGACAACAACGTCGCCGTTTACAGTTCGCATCTGCCGCTCGACGCACATCCCAAGCTCGGCAACAACGTGCAGCTCTGTTCCGCACTCAGTCTTCGCAAACTGAAACCGTTTTTCGTTAGCCACGAAACAGCGCTCGGCTTCCAGACGACTACGAATATTTCCCGCGATGAACTGGCGTTGCGCCTTTCAAAGGCCGTCGGAGGGCGCGTCGAAGTGATTCCAGGCGGGCCGAAAATTTGTCGTCGCATCGGAGTTGTCACGGGCGGTGCCGGCAGCGAGTTGAAGAAAGCCGTGAAGGAAGGCGTGGACACGTTCATCACCGGCGAAGGCCCGCACTGGACGTTTGCCATGGCCGAAGAGCTTGGCTTGAACGTTCTCTACGCTGGCCACTACGCGACGGAGACCTTCGGTGTGAAAGCGCTCGCGACGCATCTCTCGGCGAAGTTCCGCGTGCCGTGGGGCTTCATCGATCATCCAACCGGGCTTTGACCTGTCCTGCTCGGGCTCATCCCGGATTCACCAACTCGGGTTAAACGCTTGCCAAGCAAATCCGGCTTCGTTTTCTTTTTGCCGCTCAAGCAAACGAATCGAACAATCAGATTAAACTATGAACAAACGTCTGTTTCAACTCGGCCTATCGCTGCTCGGTGTCATGGCTGCATCCTCCGTTCTCGCGGTGAGTGCGCCCGCGTGGACGGCCAAACTGCCCGAAGCCGTCAAATGGCAGGAAACCACCTCCATCGGCACCTTGCTCGTCGGCACCAGCGCCTCGATTTCCAGTCTCGATCCCGAGACCGGCGCCATCCAATGGACACGCAGCGAGTTCGCGAAAACCTCGCCTTTCAACGTTCGCGAGATCCCTGGCACGCCGGTGCTGCTGGTCAACGACCACAGCAGCATGATGGCGCCCAAGACCAAGCTCGCCGCGCTCGACATCATCACGGGCAAAACGATCTGGGAAACGGAGAAGGAGATGGGTTATCCCATCGGCGCATTCCCGATCCTCTCGAAGAAGCTCGTGCTCGTCTTCCAGAACGGCAGCAGCGAAGGCGGCGGCGTTTACATGACCGCCTACGAAATCCTCACGGGTAAAAAACTCTGGCGCGTGAAATATTCCGGTGCGAGCGATGTCATCCTGCATCGCGCCGAGAACTCCGGAAAATTCTTTGTCACGATGGACCTCAGCGGCAACGCGGAGCCTGTCGTATAAGGCGACCTCGTTTACCTGCCTTTCACCGGCGCCGCATGCTATGACTTGAATACCGGCGAAAAGAAGTGGGGCCATGAATTCAAATGCGTTCCGCGCGAGTTCAAGCGCGCTGCGGCGGGCATCGTCATCGACGGCGGCACCGTGTTTGCCTCCGGCGTGAGCAAAGTCGTCGCCATCGACAAGGCGAGCGGCACCATCAAATGGGAGAGCAAAAAAGTTTTCTCGGGCACGATCGTGCAATTGCTCCCGGCCCCGAACCAACTGCTCGTGCGGCTCGGCGGCAATTTCCTCCCCGAAGGCCAGAAGGAATGGAAGCTGGAGAAGCCGTTGCGCGTGCTCTCGCTGAACAAGGCCGACGGCACCGAGATCTGGGAATTCAAGGACCTCGATGACGGCATCACGAACATGCAACTCATCGACGGGCAGGACACCGTCATGCTGGCCGACGCAAAGCGGCTCATCGGCCTCGACTTGAACGGCGCGGGCAAGATGAAGGAGAAGTTCAGCGTGCCGTTGGAATTCAAGCGCAAGGTCGGCGGCGGCGAAGCGGCCATGAAGATCGGCCTCGGCGCGCTCGGCGGTTTGTCCGGCCTCGCCAAGGGCGTGGCGGCCTCGACCTCCGGCAAAGGCCTGCTCGACATCCCGGTCAACGTCACCAAGCTCGACAACGGTAAGATCGTCGTGCGCGGCAAGCAACACCTGCTCGGGTTCGATCCGGCCACGCAGAGCATCGCGTGGTCCACGTATTATCCCGCGCCGGGCGCGGCGAGTTGGGAAATGGGCATGATGTTTGCGCTCACCGCCTTCAACGGCCTTTCCGCCAATGCCGGTTATTCCTCGGG
>JBEGQI010000309.1:0-2910 GCA_041181065.1 Verrucomicrobiota bacterium
CTGCGTGGATCACGGCTACGGGCGTCTCTGACTTCATGCCGCCTGCGATGAGTTGTTCCGCGATCTGACCGAGCCGCGCGGTTCCCATCATCACGACCTTGGTGCCGGGTTCCTTGGCGACGTGCGCCCAATCAATGGTGGTCTCGCCCTTGGTCGGGTCTTCGTGGCCGGTGATGATGCTGAGCTTGGAGGAATGTTCGCGATGTGTGACAGGAATGCCCGCATAGGTTGGCGCCGCGACGAACGACGAAACGCCGGGAACGATCTCGAAGGCGATGTTCGCATCGGCGAGCGCTTCCGCTTCTTCGCCCGCGCGGCCGAAGATGGTCGGGTCGCCGCCCTTGAGCCGGACGACGCGTTTACTTTCGCGGGCCTTGGCGACGAGCAGGGCGTTGATCTGTTCCTGCGTGAGCGTGTGGTCCTTGGCGTGTTTGCCGCCGAAGATGATTTCGGCATTGGCAGGCGCGAGGCGGAGCAGTTCGGGATTCACCAGCGCGTCGTAGATGACGACTTCGGCGCGGCGCAACAACTCCGCGCCCCGCAGCGTCAGCAAGCCGACATCGCCGGGGCCGGCCCCGACGAGATAAACGATACCCTTCGATTTCATGGGCGCGCAGTCTAGGTCACCGAGGTGCGAAATGCACGAATTGACATGCTGCGCGCGAGCGAATCCGGCGGCTCAATTGTTCTTGGCCGGCTGAATGGTGAGTTTGAATTCGCCGTGCGTGATGGGCTGGGAAAGTTTCAAGCCGATGCGAACGGGCTTGGTCTTGGTGTGAACGTGCTCGTCCAGAACTTCACTCGCCACCTCGAACGGGATATTGCCGGAGTCGATCTGCACGCGCACGGCGTCGCTACCATCGCTGATGAGCAGTTCGTTATCGGAGCTGCGTTTCCATTGGCCCCACGTGATGAGCGCGGCTTCGTAGGTGGATGGTTTTGAAAACTGGATGCTGTCGGTGACCGTGAGCGAGGGTGCGGGGCCGCGTTGGTAGATGAACGCGCGCTCGAGCTTTTTCAACTCCGGGACGGCGTAGGCAGAACGGATGTCGAGCCGGAGCGTGTCTTGCGTCGGCGTGAACTTTGTTTCCAGGACAACGCCTCGCGCATCAGCGCCTTCGCGTTGAAGTTTGCCTGCGATGACGGGCACTGCATGGCCGAAGGAGTTGAGCACTTTGCTTTCGTAACGCTTCGCGCTGAACGTGCGCGAGGTGTAAACCTCCGAGCCCGGATCGCAGATGAGCATCGTCTTGCCGCTCACGACCATGAACGTGCCGACGTCGTTGTGGTTGTGGTTCTCGGCGTTGTTGCCGCCCTTGAGGCAGACAGCGAAGGGCGATGGTTGATTGGTGCCGGGCCGACAAATGAGCACGCCGCCTTGCGGGAACCACGTGCGCCACGGCAGGTCATCGAGTTCCGAACGTGCGGAAATCTTGGGAAGCCGAGACGAAGCATCGCTTAGTAGAAATGATTCATTCACCGAACGCGTCACTTTGCCTGCGGCCGATTGTGACGGCGGCAAATCGAAATCGAAGCGATTCGTCAGGAATGTCATTAACGCCAAGCTGGGGCGTGAGCCGGGCGAACAGTCGGCGATGGAAGGATAGATGTCGGCGGCGATTTCAGTCCGCGCCCCAAAGAGCGCGGGTCTGACCGCTTTGGGGTTGCTGAGGAAATCCACGTGCCCGTCCGTCGCGCGCCGGATCGTTTCGGACAGCAGCAGGTAATGGCCAAAGCCGTAATTCCAATAGCCCACGCCCTCGCTGCAATAGCCGTCGGGCGTGAAGCCGTTGAGGAAATTTTGCACCGAGTCCTCGGCCGCGACGATGAACCACGCACGTTCCTCGCGCGATTCCAACGTGGCGAGCGCCGCGCCGTTCACGCCTGCGAGACAGACGGCGTTCCAGTTGTTGTCGCCCTTGATCCACCAATTGCCGCCGCGAGTTTCGCGGATCGAATCGCGGAACGGCGTGAAGATGCGACGGTCGAGATTCTCGCGGATCAATCGTTGTGTCGCGGACGAAAGCTTGTCGCCGAGGATGTTGCGGGTGGTGGCGAGGGACCAGCCAACCGCACTGGAGCCGAGGTCGATGTCCACTTCCTGCCTGCGGAAATTTTTCAAGCTGCGGTCGTGTGCGGGATACACCCACGTCTTCTCTTCGCAAAGCGCGGCGATCAACTTCTCCAGCGGCGGGATGAAGCGGCCTTGGTTTTCAACGCCCTCGCCAATCAGGTAAGTCCAAACCATGGCGCGGCGTTCGAACGCGACTGTCTGCCAATGGTCGCGATTGCCCGTGCGCGAGAAATCGAGGAACAGGTCGTCCGGCTGTTCAGGGATGGGATGCTGGGCGAGGGCAGTGGCCTTCTCTATTGCGTCCGCAAACTCCGGTCGGCGCGCGAACTCTGCCCAAGCCGTGCGATTGGTGATGGGTGCGCCGATGGCGGCGGGCTCGGCTGGCAGCCAACCGGCGATGCTTTTGACGCGGGTCGCATCGGGTTCTTTGGCCAACAGTCCAGTCGTCCACACGGCGATCCAAGCGAGCACGATGAGGCGGGGTGTGATTGTCATGTCAGACAGACTGCAGCGGTTTGTGGAAAATTCGAGGATCGATTTTGGAGAGGTGTTGGATTGGCGGCAAAAAAAGAACGGGCGCTCCACAGTGGAGCGCCCGTTCGCGAATCTTGTGGAGGAAGTTTACTTGGTCTCTTCCTTCTCCGAACCCGTTGACTTTTTTGCGGCGGCTTTGCGAGCTTGATCTACGAGGCTGGAGATTTCGTTCGCGGGCATGATGACGACTTCGGCGCCCATCATCCCCATAGCACTCGAGACGTCGCGGTGGATGAGTGTGAAGCCGATGAGTTCGCCTTTGGCATTGAAGACGGGGCAGCCGGTGGTCGGGGTGCCGTGGG
>JBEGQI010000310.1:0-3085 GCA_041181065.1 Verrucomicrobiota bacterium
TGGCGATGCGGTTTTGGGGCAACATGGGTTTTGTTTTCATGCCCGGTTAGTTTGCCGCAGCATCAAATGGATGTGGCTGGATCAAACACGGAAGGGCCAAGTCAAGGGAATGGAATAGAGCGGAGCTCAGGCGCTCCGGGCAACAGTAGATAGCTGCGCAAGGCGTGCGGGGCGCTGAAAAGGGGGCTAGCTTACTCCCTGACACTCCCTGACAGGAAACAGTTCATGAGTGAGGGTAAAGTGTTCGCGGGCTGTTTCGGGAAAAATGCCGTAATCGCGAATAATGACGGGCTGATTATGCACTAATCGCGAACGAGTGGATTGGCGGCTTTCAGATTCAAGTCCTGCCGTGCGGCGTGAGGAGGCCCCCGATATTTAAGGCACGCGAAGCTGGAAGAAGCGGCGCTCGGTGCCGGTGGTGTTGGTGACGCTGAAATTGCCCGTCGCGTTGAAGAGATTCGTCGCGATGGAGTCCCACGCGGACACCGGCAACGCGAGGTTCGTCGTGGTCAGCACCATGTAGGGCCAGCCGGGGGTGCCGCCGCTGCCGCCAAAGATAAAATTGCCGCCCGATGCTGTCGCTGTGGTGATGGTCGGCGGATCGGTGACCACGACCCAGATGGAGCCATTCGTTGCCAACCGGCTGGTATTCCAATCAAGGCCTGAATCCAGCACCGGGAGATCATAGGCAAAAAATGCGCCGCTGACCGAGCCGGCTTGCAGCAGCTTGAAGTTGTCGCCGGCTTGGAACGGTTCCACCCCGGCGTTCAAGACCTGCAAGGTTCCGTTCAAGGTCAACGCGCCCGCCACGACGACGGAATCATTCGTGAAAGGCACGCGGTTCAATTCGAACTGGGCGATGCTGCCGGGGTTGAGGGTGAGGTTCGAGTTCAACGTGAGCCGTCCGATGGAGGCCCCGGGCGCGAGCGTGCCTCCCACGATGACCGCGCCGCCGATGATGCCGTTCCCCCCGAGCGTGGCGTTGGGACTGACGGTGACCGTGCCCGTGGCGGCCGATTGGTTGCCGTTGATGAGCAAGGCACCCGCGCCGACCGTCGTGGTGCCCGAGTAGGTGTTGGTGCCGGCAAATGTCTGGGTGCCGGTGCCGACCTTGTTGATGAGGACCGGGCCACCGCCATCGGCGATCCATCCGGAGAAGGTGGTGTTCAGATTCTTGCCGCCGAGGGTGTAGGTCGTGGAACTGGTGCCGCCGCCGGATGTGCCCAACAAACTGGTGCCGGCCCCACCGCCAAGCGCGCCAAGCGTGATGGTGCTGGCGGTATTCCGTTTGTTGGCCGACAACGTGCCGGTGCCCAAATCGTATTCGGTCGTGCTGCTGCCCGTGCTGCCATTAAAACGCAGGATGTTTCCCCCGGAGAATTTCACCTTGCCGTTGAAGCCGGCCCAGGAGCCCTCGAAATCCAGCACGCCCGTGGTGACGGAGATATTCAAGGTGCCGGAGCCATTCACCGTCTTGAGGTCGGTCAAACCACCGCCGTTGCCGCCGGTCAACGTGGGCGAACCCGAGACGTTCAAGACGTTGGACGCAGTTAAAGTCAACGTGCCAAGGACGAGCGTCGCGTTGCTCTGCAAATTCACCGGGCCGTTGCCCAACGCGTTCGCCGCGCCCACCGTCAGCGTGCCTGCCGTGAGGTTGACGCCGCCGTCAAAGGAGTTCGTCCCCGCGTTGGCCAGCGTGAGCGAGCCCGAGCCGGACTTGGTCAACGCCATCGGCCCCGCGAGCGTGCCGGCGCCGCCGAGCGTGTAATTCTTGGTGGCGTTGACCGTGACCGAGTCCGGTTGCAGCACGCCGACCAGGGAAATCGTCGTGTTGTTGGAGCCGACCTGATTGAAGATCACGTCCATCGTGTCGTTGAAGACGACCACGTTGCTATTCACGTCGAGCCAGTTCGGCGTGGTCTGCAAATCCCACACGTTGCCCACGCCGTCGCCGCGCCACGTGATGGCGTTCACGTTGGCGGTGGTCGTGGCGCTGTTCGTGTTCGACCAATCGGACGGGCCGGCCAGATTCGTGGCGCGGACGCGATAGTAATACGTCGTCAACGGCGTGAGCCCGAGGTCGGAGTAATTGGTGGTGTTCTGCGCCAGCGTGGCGAGCGACGTGAAACCCGAGGGGCTGCCGGCGGCGACTTCGAGCTGGAATTGGTTTTCGTCCGTCGAGTTATCCTTCCACGTCAGGTTGACCTGAAACGCGCCGACGGCCGTGGCGATGAGATTTGTTGGCGCAACGGGAGCAGCAGCGGGCAAAGCGGCCCGCAAGGCGATCATGCCGGGCGGATTGGTGAGCGCGACCGGCTGGATGAAATCGCCGCTCAACACGAGATTCGACAATCCGCCGCTCAACGTGCCGGTGTAAGTGAGCAACGGATACAAGCCCGCGCCCAGCGCGCCATCCGGCTGCGTCACGGCGATGATGTTCGTGCCGGTCAGCGTGAGATTGCCGACGACGGCGACGCGATCATTCGTCCGCGTGACGTCGCTCGGATCATTATAGAGATCGAATTGATTCAACACACCGCCCTGCTCTGTCAGACCGTTGGTGATGGTCAAGGTGCCGGGCGCATTCGTGCCGGGGCCGACGATGACGCCGCAATCGCGCTGCACAACCAGCCCCGCGCCCAACGTGCCGCGCCCGCCGATGATGCCCCTGCCCCACGGTTCACCGCGCGCCTCCACCGTGACCAAGCTCGATGGCAATGCGCCGTTGACGATGAGTTGCCCGCCGCTGACAAAAGTTCCGCCGGTGAACGTGTTCGTGTTGACCAAAGTGAGTTTACCCGGACCGGCCTTGAACAATTTTGCCACGCCGGTGATGGAACCGCCGCCGGTGAAAGTAAGGTTCGTCGGAGAGTTCACAGTGATATCGCCGGGCGTGACAACGCTCGACAGGGTCACGCTCGTATTGTTCGACGCGCGCAAGTCGAAGAGGACGGAATGGCCGCTCGCGAAACTGGCCACGACGTCGTTCGTCCAAATGCCGTTGGTGAACCAGTTGTTCGCGGCGTCCCAGACGTTGCCGCTGTTGCCGCCGCGCCAGGCCAATTGCGCGGGCGTGAACGGGGCG
>JBEGQI010000311.1:0-8440 GCA_041181065.1 Verrucomicrobiota bacterium
GCCCGCCTTCCACCAGAACCTTGAGTGGAAGCAAAACAACAAACCGAAACCACCGGAAACCATCTCATCTAAAGTGGTATGACCGTTGGGGGCCAATCAGGATTTACAGCAGGTTGAATGAACTCCCATCCGTCCGTTTGGTTTTGCGTGTTCATAGTTAGCGGATTAAACGATATTTCCCATCCTCTTTGAACTCGATGATTCCTAGCCGTCTTAACTCTTGGAGGTTACGGCTAAGCGTCTGTTTAGGCGTCTTCCCGGCTGAGGAGACTTCGGTGAGAATACGCTCAAGTTCGGATTTGATTAATTCTTCTCGTGAAAAGAGCAAACTGCCGTTTCGTCTCGTGAGGCGTCGGATTGCATTCTCGACGCTTTCGATCCAGATCATGCAGCGAGTAGATCAAACGTATGATCGTGCGTCAACGCCTCCTCCGGAATCTGGCACATTTAGCAGAAAAGCCACGGAGCGCGGCTGGACGTTGGAAGTTTTGTCGGCGGTGCGTGCGTTGGGCCGGGCCGAATTCACCACGGCCGAGGCTTACGCCTTCGCCCCGCAGTTGGCCCAGTTGCATCCCGAGAATCGCCACGTGCGCGACAAGATCCGCCAGCAACTGCAAGTCCTGCGCGATGCCGGTTTGCTCCGCCACGTCGAACGTGGTCGTTGGCAGTGGGTGTGAGCCAGAGCTTTGACAGGATTAACAAGATTCACAGGATTACCCATCGGCATTGGGCCGGAGAAGAATCCTGTCCATCCGGTTAATCCTGTCTCAAGTCCCCTCCTCGATGGCTAACGGTGTTGATGCTTGAGAGTTGAGGGTTGATAGCAACCGAATCCCAAACCGCAGATTACGCGGACCACACGGAAGCGGATTCCAAGACTGTGCCGAAGGGCAGACAGGATTAACAAGATTGACCGGATTACCAAAACACTCCGACTCGGAAAGGATCCTGTCCATCCGGTTCATCCTGTCGCAAGTCCCCTCGGCGGCTTCTAGCCGAAAGCATGCCTCGCCATTCGCACCTTGGCCGCGGCATCTGGGACGCTGAGCCGCCTGGAAATCGGGCGAGTTTTTGCTTTTGTCACGCGGCGTAAAGCCGTTACTTATGCGCGTCGTTGAACCAATGAATCGAACGCTGTGAAACCGACCGACCTGCGGGGCATCCTGCAATACATTCCGCGCTTCCGGGAAAAAGTCTTCGTGCTCGCGCTCGACGGCGCGGTGGTCACCGACGAAAACTTTGCCAACCTGCTGCTCGATGTCGCGGTCCTGCGCTCGCTGAATATCCGCGTGGTGCTCGTTCACGGCGCTTCGGCACAGATCAAATCCATGGCGGACGAGCAAGGCGTCACCGCCTCGAATCTCGACGGCGCCGGCATCACCGACGCCACGACGCTCAAGCTCGCGCTGACGGCGGCGAATCGCCTGACGCACGAAATCCTGGAAGGCCTTTCCGCGAATGACCTGCGGGCCGTCACCACGAACGCGGTCATCTCGCATCCGCTCGGCATCATCGGCGGCGTGGATCATCTTTACACGGGCAAAGTCGAACGCATCGACGTGGAGATGCTCCAGAAGATCCTGGACAGCGGATTCATCCCGGTCGTGCCCCCGCTCGGCTTCGACGGCGACGGCCGGACTTACCGCGTCAATTCCGACAGCGTGGCGCTGGCCCTCGCGGAGGCGCTGAAGGCCATCAAGCTCATCTACATCACGACCACCGACGGCATCCGGGTGGGAGAAAAGGTCATCCGGCAGATGATCGTGGCGGAGTTGGAGAGCGTGCTGGCGTTGCAGAAGACGGCCATCGCACCGGAGGTGCTCTCCAAGGCCACCCATGCCGTGGCCGCGTGCAAAGCGGGCATCCCGCGCATCCACATCATCAACGGCAAGGTGGATGAAGGCCTGCTTGCCGAAGTTTTCTCCAACGAGGGCATCGGCACGCTCATCTACGCGAATGAATACCAGCAGGTGCGCCGGGCGTTGAAGAAGGACGTCCGGAGCATCCTGAACCTGACGAAGACTTCCGTGGCCTCAACGGAACTGGTGAAACGCACACGTTCGATGATCGAGAAGCAGCTCAGCGACTATTACATCTTCGAGATCGACAAGAACCCGGTCGCCTGCGTGGCGTTGCACGTGTATCCCGAGCAGAGCAAGGGCGAACTCGCGTGCCTTTACGTCAGCCCCTCGCACGAGAACCAGGGCATCGGGCGCAAGTTGATCCAGTTCACTGAAAACAAGGCGAAGGAGCTCGGCCTCGGCGAGTTGCTCACGCTCTCGACGCAGGCGTTCACCTACTTCCAGAGCAAGGGCGGCTTCATCGAAGGCACGCCCGAGGATCTCCCGCCCGCCCGCCGCGAAAAATACGAGGCGAGCGGACGCAATTCGAAGGTGCTGGTGAAGAAGTTCAAGTGACGCCCGCAGCCCCGCATGGCGCGCGTCATCCAAGTCGGCTCGGACAAGGTCATCCTGGATGGCCACCGCATCCTGATCGACGCCAAGCATCCCATCCTGGATTGGAGCGTGCGCGAGTTCTGTCACCACCCGATCTATTTCGAAGGCTGGAGGTATCTCCTCGTCGGCAAACGGCGCATCGCGAAACCCTTTGCGATCCGTTACGAACTGCATTCGTGGCCAGAGGACTTGCACGAGTCCTCGTCCATCTCGTTCACCTACGATGAAGCATTCGTCGCTGCCCGCGATGCACAGCTGCATCAAGAACAAAGGCACGAGGCCCTCTGGTTCCTGCTGCTGCCACTGTATCCGCTGCTCGGCCTGTGCTGGTCGCGTTTCAAGGAACGCGTGCTGTGGCCCATCGGATTTGTGCCGACGTCCATCACCAGCGCCTCAGTGCTGTTCGTCTTCGTCCTGCTGGTAGTTGAAGCCGTTTTCTACGGCTGGCTGCAAGGCGGCTTGTTCCTCATCCTCACGCGGCGATCGTTCGACTGGTGGATCATCCATGACTGGGTGGATCTGCTGCTGATGTTCGCGCTGGGCTGGGACTGCTCCGTGCGCTTCCGGCAATTATTCCTCGAGGACACGCCCGTGCCCGATGGATTGTTCGAGTGGATCTGGCCGAAGCGGCACAACGCCGACCGACCGACCGCGTCGTCACCGTTGCAAGGTCACGCTCATCAAACCGATGACAACTTCGTTCGCGAGCGCGCGAACAGTCAGTGATTTCAACTCCTTCGCCGGATCGATCGGCAGATTCAACACCGTCGCCGCGCCGCCAGGCACGGCGCCCCCCCTGCCCTTGAAAGACTCAAGCTCGAGCACGCGCACCTTGCCCGTCTTCAAATCCACACGCGGCGGCAGCGGGCCGGACCAGCGGAACGCGAAGTCATCGATGAAATAATCCTGATCGATCGGCCACCACGTCTCGGGGTTCCGCAACGCCAGCCGCGCGGTGGTGCCATCGGCGTAGGTGACCACCACTTCGCCGTTGTCAAAGCGTGATTGCATGGCGGTGGTGGAACCCGCCATCAACAGGAACGCATGCGCTGATTTGCCCTGCAACGGCACGGTGAGTTCTTTGGGGAAATTCTGCCATTGCGAAACGAACGCGATGTTCTTCGCCGCCGTCTCGCCCGGCGTGGCCAGCGGGAGACCGTTCGGCAGGAAGATGCGTCCCCCGCCCTTCGCGGCTGATACACGCAGACCGGCATCATTCACCTCAAAGGAGTCGGTGGGATGACACCAGCTGCCGATGCCTTGCTTCGGCGTAGCCAGCGAGCAAAACGGCGAACGCGGCGACAGATACTCGTGCCGGAAAATCTGCGAGACCGAGTCGTTGAAAATCGGCGCAAGGTCCACACACTCCGGCTTCGCGTCTGACATGACCAGCTTGTGCCAATCCACCGAGGCAGCGAGCACCGAGCCGGCTTGCGCCCGCCCCTCGCCCGCAGCCACAGCTTTCGCCACGACTGCCCTGCCCTGCCAAACGACTTTCACCTCCTGCTTTGCCGACGCGTTTGCGGTGATCTCAATCCGCGGCCAACGCAGGCCCTCATCCACCTTGCGCCAATCCGCCGCCACTCCGTTGACCGTGACGTTCGCGACTTCATGGCACAACGCCGCCACGTTCAGCCGGAGTTTCGGCGGTTGCGGGAAGTGCGATTCGACGACGTAGGTTTCGGTAAGCCCATCGCGCTTGAAACGGCACGACACGTCGGGATGCTGGATGGCCGCGTGGTCCCACGCATTCGGGAAACCGGGCTTGATGCACAGTTCACCCGCGATGGCATCAGGCTTGATGCCGAACAGTCCTTCGATCAGCGCCCGCGAGGTTGCGCCCACGCCGTCCGCGAAATCGCGCTGCGATTCGCCGCGATACGCATCGAACGCCGTGCACATGCCGACATTGCCGGGACACAAGCCGAGGAACATGCTGTCGAGCAACGCGCCCTTGAACAGCGGATTCGCCGCATCGCCGCGGCCCGCCTGCCAATACGCCAGCGCCGTGTGCATCGACTCCGCCATGACCACGTTGTTCAGCGACCACGTGTAGGGCATCCATGTCGTGGTCGGCAGTGTGAAGTTTCCTGCCGGCACGCCTTTGCCTTGGATGGGAATCCTAGGGAACTGCGTGTCCACGTAACGGCTCATCCGCCACGCCTCGTCGCCACTCGGCACTTCAGAGTCGAGCGTGTGATAGAACGTCCAAAGCGCGCCGCTCGGATGAACCGATTGCGCGCCGAGATAATCACGCCATTCGGCGAAACAGCCTTCGCGCGGGCTCCAAAGATTTTCCCGCATGCCTTGCGCGATCAAGTCCGCCTCGCGCTCGTAAGCCGATCCGTCTTTGCCCAACCAACGCGCGACGCGGGCCGCCATGCGATGGTGATAATAGTTGTAGGCAGAAGAATGCGCCGCGCCGCCGCCGTTGTAGGCCAGATCATCGCTCGCCCAGATGCAGGCGTAGCCTTCGTAGAGCGGAAGTTTTTCCGGACCGAACTCACGCCGGAACAACCGCCGTTCCCACGCCAGATGGCGCTCCAACACCGGCCACATGCGCTCTGCGAATTCGCGATCGCCCGTCCACAGCAGATGCCGCAACAACGCATCCATCGCGACGAGGTTCATGTCGTAATGGTTCTTTCCCAGGTTGCCGTTGCTGTGCAGTGCGCTTTCGTTGCGCGCCAGATTCGCGCCAGCTTCCGGCTCCGGAATGCGCCCCGGAATCGGACTCGTATTCTGATCGCGCACGAACGTCTCCAAGTGGCGCCGCGTGCGATCATGCCAGCCCAAGGCATCGCCCGCATACTGACCGCGCCAGCCGAGCAGCTTGACGCGCCACGCCACGCCGCCGTGCATGAAGGCGCTCTGCTGCTCATCCCAAACCGCGTCGGCCGCGATGTTCAGGGCGGACGCAGCGGCGTTGACGAATTCATCGGGCGTCTCCACCACGACACGCCCCGCCACGGCCTGACGATGCGCTTCCGCTGCCGCAAAAGTTTCCGCCAAGTGCCCGCTGCTCAATGTCACGCTCCCCGACTCCAGCGGTTGAATCGCGAGAAATACCGGGACGCCCCGCGCCAATGAAAGACGTCCGACCACCAAGGCATTCGTCGTCGGCGCCGAGGACGATTCGCCGCGTTCGAACACGGACAGCAATTCAGCCGGCTGCGACCAGAGGTTGGCGTCGCCCACGCGGAGTTCAGCACCGGAAGACGCCACGCCCGCCAGCGTCGCCGATTTGGTGCGCAACGTGAACGAGTTGGAGGCGATGGTGAAATGACTGCCCGCACACTGCTCCGGCCTCAATTGAAACATGCGGCTCACCGGCTCGCGTTCGCAGCCGATGTCGCCGCTGCGACGACCTTTCATTCCGTTCGCGCCGCCGAACGCCCAGACCAACTCGATCTCTCCAGTTTGGGCCACGGTAATGACCCGAACCATGACGCCCTTGCTTCCGCTCAACGGCACCACCGTCAGATGCAGTTCGCGACAACCTTCCAGCTTCTGGTCGTTGATCTCATACGTCATCGAGCCGGCGACATAGCGCGCGATGACGCAGTCGGCGTCGTTCAACCATTTCAATCCTTTCGCTGTCCGGAAGCCGAGCCGCAAATTTCCGCCGCGTCCGGGCAGATAGAACGAAAGCTCCGGCTTGTCACCGGCGTCGATGCGGCAGGCGGTGTTGTCGCAGTAGAGCGGGCGGTTGAAGAACTCCGCGCCGTTGGTGATCACAAAGGCGCCACCGCTCGGCGTGTAACGCAAAGGCCGGTCAATGCTTCCGACGAGATTGGCGCGCAATCCGCCACTGATGCGCTCGGTCGGCAAATCGGCAGCGAGAACAACTCCCGCAACCGCCAAGACGCAAACCGCCAGAGTGCCCGGAGCGATGCGCATCGCCCTCACAAGTCGGGGCCGAACTTTGCTTCGCCGCGTTTGTCGAGCGTGACCGTCACGACTTTGCCGCCGAGCCGCACCTTGCAGCTCGCGCCCTTGGCCCCGCGCACAGTTGCGGCCGTCAGCTTTCCGTCGCGCCACGCGACATCGACTTCAAAACCGCCACGAGCACGCAAGCCCTTCACCGAGCCGGTCGCCCAGGTCTTGGGCAACGCCGGGAGCAATTCGATCTCACCGTTCTGGCTTTGCACGAGCGCTTCGCACACGCCCGCCACGCCGCCGAAATTGCCGTCGATCTGGAACGGCGGGTGCGTGTCGAACAGATTGTTCAACGTGGATTTCGCCAGCAGCGCCTGGATGTTCTCGCCGACCTTCTCGCCGTCGCCGAGCCGCGCCCAGAAATTGATGATCCACGCACGGCTCCAGCCGGTGTGGCCGCCACCGCTCGCGAGCCGCATCTCCAACGTCTTGCGTGCCGCCGCGGCCAGTTCCGGCGTGCCGCGCAACGTGATCTGGCTCGCCGGATGCAAAGCGAACAGATGCGAGATGTGCCGATGGCCGGGCTCCGGCTCCTTGAACTCCTCGCTCCATTCCATCAACCGGCCATCGCTGCCAACCTGCGGCATCCGCAACTTCGCCTTCGCCTGCTCCACCTCCGCGATCGTGGGTTCCTTCACGCCGAGGATGCGCGCCGCAGAGAGATAATTGTTGAAGGCATCGAAGATGATTTCCTGTTCTATGGTCGGGCCCATGCACAAATGGCCGTGCTGCCCGTCGGAAGTGATAAATTTGTTTTCGGGCGACGGCGCGGGGCCGGCGACGAGTTTGCCGGTCTTCGGATCTTTGACCAGAAAATCGAGACTGAACTCCGCCGAGCCGCGCAGGATGGGAAACACTTTACGGAGGTAATTCGTGTCGCCGCTGAACGCGTAATGCTCCCAGAGATGTTGCGCGCACCAAGCGCCCGCCGACGGCGAGAGCCCCCACGACGGGTTCTCGCTTGGCGACGTGAAGCCCCATGCGTTGGCCAGCGTGTGAACCGTCCATCCGCGCGCGTTGTAATGCACCTTCGCCGTCTTCGCGCCGGGCCCGGTCATGAACGCGATGTAACGGTCGAGCGGTTCGTAGCATTCCGTGAGGTTCGCAGTTTCGGCGAGCCAGTAGATCATCTGGAGGTTGATGTTCGCGTGATAATCCGCGCCCCACGGCGGCTGCACCGTGTCGGCCCACAAACCTTGCAAATTCGCCGGCATGCCGCCGACCCGTGAACTGCCGATCAGCAGGTAACGCCCGAAGTTGTAGTAGAGCGTGAAGAGCGACGGATCAAATGCACCGTTCTTCACCGCCTTGAGCCGCGCATCCGTGGGCAACTTCGCGGAGTCGGTGCGGCCAAGATCGAGCGTGACGTGGTTGAAGATCGACTGGTAATCCTGCACGTGTGCGCCGCGCATCTTCTCGACGGACTTCCTCGCCGCCGCTTTCAGTTGCTCCGCCGACTTCGCTTCGGGATCGCCGTGCCGCCAATCCGGCAACTGCATGCGATAATCTGTCGCCGCCGTCACAAGCAACACGGCTTCGCCCGCATCCGTCACAGCCAATCCATTTGTGGACGCGACGACTTTCCCGCCCTTCGCACTCGCTTGCAATCGCGCGGCGTATTTCATGCCTTCCCAATTGGTGCCGTTGAACAACTGGCCGCGCATGAGCAACTGATCGGCGCCGACAGAGGAAACTTCTGCCGCCTCGGGTCGCGATAGCTGCGCCGTGAAATTCAACGCACCCTTCTGGCTGGCCGTCAGCCTCACAACGATCACCTGATCCGGCGCACTGGCGAACAGCTCGCGCTCGAACTTCACGCCGTCCACCTCGTAGCTCACGCGGCTGATGGCGTTGGCCACATCGAGTTCGCGACGATAGTTCGTGATGTTCGTGCCGTGGGTGAATTGCAGATTCAGATCGCCAAGCATCTGGTAGCTGCCGTAAGGCACGCGACCGGGCCGGCCATTGGCAGAACCGCGGCCCTGACAGACCAGCGATCGATTCGCCAGCTTCTCCGCCTCCTCGTATTTACCGTTGAACAGCAA
>JBEGQI010000312.1:0-3383 GCA_041181065.1 Verrucomicrobiota bacterium
GGATTTCTCGAAGTCACCCGCGCGCTGGCGGCAGTCGCTTCAACTGCCACTGCTCAAGTGCTGGGGCGGCTTTTGGGGCATCGTGCTGCACGGCGGACCGGAGCACGCCTACATCGCGGAGAGTTTGCGGCAGTTCCCCGATCGCGACGCGCTGCGGCAGAAAATTGTCGGGCACGGTTTCAGCCTGGCCGCGACGCGCAAGTGCTTCGGCGGGATGCTGGAAATCGTGGTGCTGACCAGGACATGAATAGCAACAGGAGGCGGATTGGGTTTTTAGCCGGATCCATTTAGTTGAAAAGGGGCCACCGATTGGGGATTGATTGGTGGGTAATGAAAAACACGCAATCCTCGGGCACACGCCCGGATCACCAAACGGTGGCCGGGACATTGGAGTTCAAAAGCAACGGCAAAGCAATCGCCATTGGTTTCACGGATCAACAGCTTTCCCCGCACGCGGGCAGTGCCGTATTCTGGGGCTGGCTCAAGCCGTTGGATTGGTGCAAAGGTCTGGCCGCCGCGCTGCCGCACGCGCTGCCGCTCTCCAACAATAAACTGCTGCCGGTGGAAAAGGCGCTGGCCTTCATGCACGGGCTGCTGTGTGACGCGCGCAAGCTCACGCACGTGTCCTATCTGCGGCGCGATCCGCTCGTCCCGGAACTGCTCGGGATCACGCGCGTGGCCAGCCAGTCAGTGTTGACGCGCTTCTTCCAGGGGTTCACTTCGGCGGGCGACAACCTGCGGTGCTTTCGGCCACTCTGGCATTGGAGCCTGAACCGGCTGCCCAGCCACAAGGAGGGCTACACGCTGGATTTGGATTCCACGCGGTTGCTGCACAAAGACGGCCAGCAGGAAGGCGTCAAAGGCGGTTACACCAAGCAAGGCATCAAACCCTGTTTGCATCCGTTGCTGGCGGTGTTCGCCGAAACGCGCTTGGTGGCGCAACTGTGGTTGCGCCCCGGCAATGCCAGTTGCGGCAGCAATGCGACCGCGTTCTTTCTGGACCTGTGGGCGAACCTGCCCCGGCACATCCGACTCAAGGGCGTGCGCGCCGATGCGGGCTTCTGCCTGCCGGAACTTCTGGATTTATGGGAGCAGTTGAAACTGCCCTACGTGGTGGTGGCGCAACTCAGTCAGCCCATTCAAAAGCTCATCAAAGGCGATTTGAAGTGGACGGCGACCGAGGTGCCGGGGACCGAAGTGGCCGAGCTGGAATATCAGGCGATGAGTTGGCCGCACCCGCGGCGGTTGGTGCTGCTGCGGCATCGCGTCCGTGAGGACGAGGAACGCGGCGGCAAGCAGTTGTTGGACGTGCCGGGCTACCGCTTTCAAGCGTTGGTGACCAGCCTGCCCAAGACAACGCACACCCCGTTGTGCGTGTGGCGTTACTACAACGGCCGGGCCGACTGTGAGAACGTGATCAAGGAACTTCAGGCGGGCTTTGCGCTGCCGACCCTGTGCCTGGAAAGTTTCTGGGCGAGCGAGGCGGCGTTGAGCCTGGCGTGCCTGACCTACAACCTGATCGTTTTGTTTGAGCGACATCTGGGTTGGCAGCACAAAGTGACGCTGCAGAACCTCCGGTTCTGGCTGTTCGTGACGGCCGGGGTGCTGAGTCATCCGGCGGGCAAGGCGACAATCAAACTGGCCGTGCCCGAGCGGGAGCACGACTGGTGGCGGCGTTTATGGGAGAAGATTCTGAGCCCGCTACCCAACTGCAATGCAGTAGAAAATCATCCCGCTTTCACCACTCATTCCGCATAAAAATCTGATTCCTACTGCATGGATTCGGTTTAGAGCGGTTTCAAAAATACTGTGGCCGCAGCCTGGAGTCATCTGACGCGTTCTCCCTCACCCTGACCCTCTCCCGCTGGGAGAGGGAACAACCGTGGATGCGCCTCAATGTCACCAAGGTTTTCCGGCCAGTTCCGTCGCCGGTGTTCGAGTGAGCTGGCGAACAATCCTCCCTCTCCCAGCGGGAGAGGGCCGGGGTGAGGGAGAGTTGCACGCATTCCAGAAGCGGCCACGATTTTTCTTTATCCGCTCTAATACCCGTTTCAGTTTGCAATTGCACTATTCTCGGTTGCGGTAGCGTTTACTTGTTGGATGAGCCAAGGGTGTGAAACCAACCTCCGCACGCGCTCGGCACTTTCGTAAATGGGGCGTAGTTCCTCACCCAACGCGGCCTCCAAAGTTTCAAGGGTATGCCACAGCGTATTGGCGATGCGGTCCTTGATGACATCGCCGATCACTTCCACGGGGTTGAGTTCTGGGCTGTAGGGTGGCAGGGGGAGCACATGGACGCGGGCGGGTAGTTCATGCAGGTCGGCTTGCGGATGGAAGCCCGCTTGATCCCAGATCACCACGTGTTCCGCCTCGGGATCGCGCGCTGCCACCCGCTCCAGAAACAGGCGACTCAGTTCCAGGCTCACTCCGGGCAAACAGGCAAACTCGGCGGCGTTGTCCCCATCCACTTCCAACGCACTGTAGAGATAACCCCACTCGTAGCGGGTTTGATAGGGGGCGCTGGGTCGCAAGCCTCGCAGCGTCCAACACCGCCGCACCACTGGTATCAGTCCATAGCGGTGCTCATCGGCCACCCAGACGCGCACCCGCTTTCCACCAGCCACGTTCAAGTTCGTCAACTGTTCGCAGAGCGTGCGCTGAAACTCCTCGGCTTGGGCCGCGTCCTTTTGCGCGTGGGTCTTGCGCGGCACTTTCAAGACCCCGCCCAATTTTCCCAGCCAGTAATAGATCCCCGTCAGTTGAAGCCTTACGGCGTGACGCTCGCGCAGCCAGTGCTGAATCTCCTTGGCCCGCTTCCAGCGACCTTGGGCCAGACCGGCTTTCAGTTCGGTGAGCACGGAGCCCTGCACTTGCGGGGCCGCCCCGCCGCCGTGCTGGCGTTGCAGCAAGCCGTCCAACCCGCCGGCTTTGAGCGCGTTCATCCAATCGAAGAAGCGGCGGCGGCTCACCCCAATCTGTTCGGCAATTTGCGCCGCGGTAAACTGACCGCTCGCGGCCATGCGGGCCGCCAACAGTCGTTGCTGAGCCTTGGTGTCTTTACAGCCTCGTAGTTCAATCGCCACACGTTCCGCCAAATCGGGACGATTCAGATGGTATCGCTTGGGCATGTGCTTCTCTGCCCCTCTGCACAGAATAGTGCAATCTCAAACTGTAATTGGTATTACCGACGACGAACTACGCGTCGAGCGGCTCGGCTGGCAGAACCGGTTCAGGCTCGCGGACGTGAAGTCCGTTGTCGCGGACCCCGAGGCGATGCGCTGGTCCATCCGGCTGTGCGGCAGTGGCGGGTTGTTCGGCTTCTTCGGCTGGTTCCGAAACCGGACGTTGGGCACCTACCGCGCTTATGGCACCGGCCCGAAGAA
>JBEGQI010000313.1:0-2754 GCA_041181065.1 Verrucomicrobiota bacterium
GTGAACGCCGCGCCCTTCAGCTTCTTCAACCTCCTCGGCGCCGAACCGCCGCTCTGCGCCTTCTGCCCCGCCGACCGCGAAGACGGCACGCCCAAGGACACCGCGCGCAACATCCGCCTCAACCACGAATTCGTCGTCAACCTCGTAGACGAAGCCTCCCGAACCAGCAAAAGCTCCGAAGGACGTTCTCCGTAAGGCGCCGTCTCAACACGCGCAACAAGTATCGGAAAGCATCAGTTATGGCTGGCGCCATCGATTGCAATGTTGCTCACCCAGCTGGCTGGGCGTCTCCAAGTCATCCTTTCTTGGCAAATACTTCACCTTACTTGGTATTTGAGCCTTAAGCATTGACCCGCATGACGGGCAGAGCTATCAAGTCATCGTCACCAAAGGTATACCGGCTTGCCGCCGTCAGTCATGGCCCGGGCAGGCTTAGGCATGACAATAAACAATCACGAAGCAGAGGACTTCATCATGAAAACACGCATCTCCTTCAAACAACTCGCACTCCTGATCAGCCTATCAGCCAGCGTGGTCGGCTGCACACCACTCAAGTCCAGCCGCACGGTCGCCTTGCCAGGCCTGCCGCCCATCAAGGATGTGAATCAAGTGCGGCTAGTCGAAAGAATCGAGGACGTGAACCAGCCGTATCAGATCGTCGGCAAAGTCACCACCTATCGGGAAGGCACGCGCATCCTTAAGAACTCCTCCGTCCGACGCATCAGCGAACAGGCGGCTGCGATGGGCGCGGATGGCATCATTGGACTGCACAACAATCCCGGCCACGGCTTGTTCTCGGCGATCACTGTGAAATGGCTTGCTCCGGGGGAATCGCCCAAGCCACTCGAAGTCCCATTCATCGTCGCCGTGATTCCGCCCGCACCTGATCCAACTGCGCCCGGCAATCAGGAGAAAATCATCCAGGCCACACAGATGCACCTGATGTATGCGCTGGAATCCAAAGGCTACTATTATCTGCCCAATCAGAAGGTGAACATCACCGGCGGCCTTGAAGGTGCCAAACTATTGAACGACAGCCAATGGAATGCACTAGGCAGCCCGAACGCCCACGCACTCCTTGAGCTTGCATTCATCGGTCATGCCAAAGCGAACCTGCTCATCGCCTCTGGAGCCTCCATCTCCATAAAAGCAACCTTGGTGGACAAGCAAACCAAGAAAAACCTGTATGAAGGCACGGGCACAGGCGCAATGTCAGTCGGCTTCCTCCTAAACGCCATGGCGCCAAACGCAAAGCGCGAGGAAGCTGCGATGCTCGCAGCGCTACAATCTTTGAAGAACCTGACGCCGCCCACACGTCACACCACGCCATAGGCACGCGCATGTTAACAAGACACAGTGCAAACCTCATGGCGTCAGCTTGTGCGGCGTTGTTGCTGACGTCATGCGTCAGCGTTGACGTGGGGCGCGACTATTCGGTGGAACACATAAGCAGTCT
The DNA here is from genome assembly GCA_041181065.1 of Verrucomicrobiota bacterium. GTDB lineage: Bacteria > Verrucomicrobiota > Verrucomicrobiia > Limisphaerales > DSYF01 > DSYF01. The sequence continues at coordinate 1,457 of JBEGQI010000313.1, forward strand.
CCGCATCGGCGAAACCACAAAAGCGGAGGTGCTGCAAAAACTCGGCTCCCCGCTTACATCCATTATCGTAGCCGACTCGAAATACCGGCACGTCCACTTCGGCGATGAGCGGACAGTTCATATCTGGCGGTATATCTCAATCCACGGAAACATGCTGGGAACGAAAGGGAAAGGCCTGCAAATCGAGTTCGACTCCGCGGGCAAGGTCGTTGATTACGTTTTGGAAAATTCCGCGGCAAGTGTGGAAGCCCAGCACAACAAGGCCAGAGACTTCGATCTTATCAAGGCGAGGGACCGGATTGTTCCCGGGCAGACGACGAAAGCGGAAGTGTTCTCATTGCTCGGCACCAACTGCATGACAGAAGCCTTCAACCAAACAGGCGTAACCGAGCGGATTCGCTATGCCTACTTGGAAATGTCGAAAGACGAATGGACCTACGACTACGGGGCGAAGGTCCGCAAAGTCTACACAAAATCCTTGAGCCTGCTGATTGACGCTGAAGCTCGCGTGCTGGCAGCCAAAGGTGAAAGCGATTTCCCGGAAGACCTGAACCGACAACAAGCTGAAAGGGCCCGATGAAAAGATACCTCCTACTTCTCATAATCATTGCCGCCAGCTTCTTCACCGGCTGCGCGACACAACAATCCAAGTCCGCCAAGCCACTCAAGCCCGTCACCGGCGGACCGCTAGATCTACGCCGCTTCGAGAACATCACCGTCCTAAGCTTCACCGATCTCAGCCACAACTCCGACGGCATCCTCGCCGGCGAACAACTGGCCAACGACGTCGGCGAACGGTTGCAACTTGATTTCCCCGCCGTGTTCACCACCACTTACGTCAACAAACAGCAAGGCCAGTCCAACCATGTCATTCTCACCGGCACCATCACCACCTATCGACCCGGCGACGCCATGGCTCGCGCCATGTTGATCGGCACGGGCTCGGCCGGACTGGAAGGCACCGTCATCTTCCGGGACGGGGACAACGGGCAGGAACTCATGACGGCCAAGTTCGACAAGCTCTGGGCCTGGGGCGGCGCGCTCGGAGCCAGCAAAGGCATCACCGACATGATGAGCGAAACCGCCGCCTCCATTGCCGTGACCGCCGCCAAAGCCAAAGGCTGGAAACCCAAGTAGCAGCACAACTTCCGTTCCACCCTTGCAGGTTCGCTGAACGCCGCGTAGAAGCTCCGCATGGAACTCGACATCGCCGGGCAACACCTCGACCGCGCCTATCCGATCCTCGCCGCCCTCGTCACGCCGCGACCCATCGCCTTGGTCACCACGCTCGGACCGGA
>JBEGQI010000314.1:0-5551 GCA_041181065.1 Verrucomicrobiota bacterium
CGCCTGTGCCCATTGAAATCGGCAAGGCGGAAGTGCTGCGGAACTTCGCGAACAACGGCGGGCGTAAGATCGCGCTGTTCGTCTTGGGCAACATGCAGCCCGTTGCGCGCAAGGCTGTAGAGCAACTGACCGCGCAGGGACATGACGTGGCGTTGATCAATCCGCGCTTCTTCAAACCAATCGATGCCGGCGTGCATGAGTTCTTCGGCCGCACGGCGGATGTGGTGGCCACCCTGGAAGATCACGTATTGATGGGTGGTTACGGATCGACCGTGTTGGAACTGTATGCCGACCGTCGCATTACGACGCCGGTCTTCCGGCTCGGCTGGCCTGATGAGTTCATCGAGCATGCCACGACGGTGGATTACCTTCGGACCAAGCATGGCCTGACGGCGGAAAACCTTGTGGCCCAAGTCACAAAACTGCTCGGCCAAGCTGGCGCAAAGCCGCAGATCAGTTCCATTTCTGCGGTCGGTTGATCCGGCGAAATCAGGCTTGCATCCGGCGGGGGATTCAGTTGGAATCCCCATGTAGTCCAATTCTCTAAACCGAGAGGAGTTATTATGATCAAATCCACAATCCAATACACAATCATCGGGCTCGCCACACTGGCGCTGGTAACGGCGCCGCTGACGGCAGCAGAAAAGGCGAACAAGACAGATAAAGCTGACAAAGCCGACAAGGCTGAGAAGGCCAAGAAGGAACCCAAGGAAGCGAAGGGGATTCCGTTTCATGGCAGGCTGATGTCCAAGACGGATACAAGCATCACGCTCCACGAGCGGACCGAACGGACGATTGAAATCACTTCAGACACGAAGATCACGAAGGCAGGCAAGCCCGGCACATTAGCTGACGCGACGGTTGGCGAGGAAGTGGCCGGCATGTATGTCGCCGGGGAAAAGAACGTTGCGAAGTCGCTTCGCATCGGTGCTAAGCCTGAGGAGAAGAAAGCGGAAAAGAAGACCGAAAAGCCGGCCACCAAGCCTGACGCTAAACAGCCCGCAGCAACGCCGGCGACGCCGGCAACCCCCGCAGCTCCGGCTGCGCCCGCTGTTCCAGCCGCCAAGTAATCAGTTAAATTAAATCTCAAACAAAAAGCGGCAGGCTCGAAAGAGTCTGCCGCTTTTGACTTTCTGTAAGTTCAGTGGGCGATTAAGGCGCGCTGGACGAGGCTTGCGGCTCGGATTCTGTTGCGGGTCGCAAGGTGACGGGCGTGGTTTGCGCATCGACCTCGGACTGTTTGTTGCGCACGGCTTGCCGCATCTTTTCAGTTTGCGGGTCGTCAGTGCTGGCCGGGCTGTCCCAGTTCAAGTTGCTGCTGGACTGGCCGGTCTTTGACTGTTCGGGTTTCTTGCCATCGAGCTTGTCCATCTTCTTCTGGAATTCCTCGTCTTCCTGGCGCAGGCGCTTCTCGAAAGAGTAGATGCTTTGCATCCTGCGTTCCTCGGTCTTCGAGCCGATTGCAGCAAGTTCCGGGGTCTTCAACACCGTGGGTCGCATGAGCACGAGCAACTCCTTGCGGTCCTTGCTGCTGCTTGAGGACCGGAACAATGCTCCCATGACTGGAATATCCTTGAGAATGGGCACGCCTGACTTCGTCTTGGTGCCCGACGTGCGGAGGAAGCCGCCGAGCACGATGGTGTCGCGGTCGCGCACGGTCACGTCGGCGGAGAGTGTGCGGCTCGCCGTGTTCGGCACCTGGCCGACACCTTGAATTTCTGTCGCGCCGTCGAGTTCTTCAATCGCTTGATCAATCTTCATCACGACGATGCCGTCAGGATTGATGAACGGGGTGACGGTCAGTTGAATGCCAACCCGCAACTGCTGGTAGGATGAGCTTGGTCCATAGCCGCCGTAGCCGCCGTAGTAGGAGCTGGTGACGTAGGGCACTGTGCTGCCGACGAAGAACTGGCCGGGCGTCGCGTGTGTGGTCATGATGGTCGGGCGCTGGAGCACTTCCGTCTTGCCGCTAGTGGCAAGCGCCTTGATGGCGACATCCCAGTCTTTATTGATCTTGCCGAAGTAGTTCAGGCCGCTGAGGGCGGGCACTGCGCTGGCAGCGTTGGAGGAGACGACGTTGGCGAACCAGTTGTTGCCAGTGCCGATGGCGTCCTTGGAGTTGTTCATCACGCCGGCGCCTTGGGCGTTGTTGCCGATGTTCTTCGGGCTTTGGGAAGCGGAGACGCCCAGTTCCAGAGAATTGTCGCCGCTGACGCCGAGGATGATGGATTCGATCAACACCTGCGCGAGCACGACGTCGAGTTTGTCGATGACGTCCTTGATGGTCTTCATGTCCTCCCGTGTGGCGTAGATGAGCAGGGAGTTGGTGCGCTCGTCGGCGATGATCTTGGTCTGACCGAAGATTTGGATGTCGCCAGCGCCGCCGCCGCCTGATTTGTTTTCGCTGGCTTTGCTGATGATGTTCCGGAGCCGGTCCGTGAAGGTTGGCTGGTTGTTGCCCTGATTGCCCAGAACGCCGCCGCTACCCTGACCACTGCCGGGATAGGCACCGCCACTTTGGACGCCAAGGCCGCCGCCGCTGCCAAACCCGCCGCCCATGCCTCCGCGTGAGCTCCCAGCTCCGCGGCTAGAACTACGGGATGATGAGCCGCCGCTGATAGTCGTGCCGCCACCACCGCCGCCGAGGCTGTTCAACGCGCTCGCGATGTCTCCCGCCAGCGCATATTTGATTGGGATGACTTCGGAGATGAACTCGGCGGGCACATTCACGTCCACTTGCGCGAGCATTTCGAGCATGCGCTTCACGTTTTCGGAGAAGTCGCGGATCACGAGGATGCCGTTGCTCTCGATTGGCAGGATGGAGTTCTGAATCTTGGCGAAAGGCTGGATGACCTTGAGCGCCTCTTCCGTCTTGATGAATTTCAACTGCACGACGTGGGTGATGTAAGGCCCAAGTTCGGGGAGATCTTTGGCTTCGCCATGTTCCAAGCCACCGCCAGCTGCCCCGGCTTCCTGCAATGGCACCACCTTCATGAACTTGTCGCCAACCGGAACGGTCGCGATGCCATTGATGCCCAGCACGGCGTCGAGCAACTGGATAGCTTCGCGGCGTGTGATGGGAGTCTGATTTACCAAAGTGATCGTGGGGGCGGGCAACGTGCCCGGGCGCAACACGGTTCGGTTGACGGTCTCTGCGTAGATCTGAAGGAACTCATCCAGCTTCATCTCCTTGAAGTTGATTTCCTTCGCCCCGTAAACGTGGTCCAGTTCGGCGTCGCTGAGATTGAAGCGGTTGATTTTCGGGGTGAACACGACGGTGTTGGTGTCGTGCATGACCGGCGCGGCGCCGGCGGCGGCACCCGTCATGGGATCGCGCGACGCCGGGGCGGGCACGAGAACAGGCGAGGGGAGTCCTCCGGGTGGTGGCACCTGCGCCAGCAAGGTGGTGCAGGCCAGCGGAAATAGGATGAGAATCTTTTTCACGTTCATTTCTTCAATGTGGTGGAAGTTTTATTGGCCTTCGACGCCGGGGCGGGCACGGCGGGTTTAGATGGTGCGGGGGCAGGTGCGGGGCTTTTGGCAGCCGGAGCTTGGACTCGTGCAGTGCGGTTTCTTTGGTAGCTCGCGACGAGTTTAACCGTCGAAGTGAGTTTCATGTGGCTCGGATCGGCGCGCAAAGTCAGATCGCGCACGCGGATCAATGAACTGCCAGCGCCGAGGTTGTGCAGAAATGCAATCAGGGCATCTTCCGACGAGAGCGTGCTGATCTGGATGGACTGTTCGACGAAGAACGCGTCGTTGGTGCGAGATACAGGCTTGGAACTTGTGGTGATGGTCACGCCCGCCTGCGCTGACTGGTTGACGATGGTGCGCATCAGGTCCGAGGCTTGATCCTCGGGCAGGACGGCGCCGCCTTCGCCTTCGAGTTCGGTGACTAGTTTGCGGAACTTGTTCGTCTGGGCGAATTCCGCTTCGTAATCGCGCAACATTTTCAACCCATCTTCACGTCGGCGATCCATCTTGGCGACCGCGCCAAAGTAGGGCCAGACGTAGAGGAACTGCACGACGAGGAAGACGACCACCAAACCGCCAACCAGCAGACGGCGTTCGAGCGGGCGCAGGTTTAGCTTGTCGAAGAGCTTCTTCATTTGGCCTCCGTGCGTTGAACCTCGGTGCGTTGCAACTCGACGGTGAAATTCCAAGTGACGCCACTGTTGCCGATGCCCGGGCGGTAGCTGAAGGGCGAACCGCCGGTGGTGAAGAGTGGTTTCCCGTCCGGGCCCTTCGATTTGCGGAAGTCGTCGCTGAAGTCGAGCATTGTTGTCACGGCATCCTGTGGCGCGGAGCCGTTAACCGTGAGTCGCTGGCCGTCATTAAGGGTGTAGCCCTCCAGCGTCACACCATTTGGCCACGAATCGGACTTCTCGGCGATTAATTTCCAAAGATCCAGCGCGGCAAACTTGAGTTCCTGCCGGTCTTTGAGGATGGCGTAGCGGTTGCGGAGCTCGACGGCATTACTGTAGGTCTGGCTTTGCGCTAAAACTTTGCTTTCGATTGAACTGGTCCGGAACCAACTGACTCCAAACCAACCGAAGTAAGCCACGACACCCACGAGATACAGGGCAAAGGCGGCTCCCAGTCCCCGCATCCACAAGCCGTCGTAAAACTGCTGTCGATAACGAGTGCCGACTTCGAGCGGCATCAAGGTCGCTGAAGCTTCGTGCTTGGCCGCACGCTTTGCCGTGTGGGCGGCCAGACTGGCTGCGTTCAAAGGAACGAGAAGTTCAATCGGCTCGTTCAATGCGCCACGCAAGGCCATTTCCCAAATGGGGGTGACGCCGGGAGCGATCACGAGATGCCACTTCGGTCGCGAAGTCAGCCAGCCGGAAACTTCACCAGACCACGCCATTTGCGAAAGCTGCTGGGCGAGGCCGACGGTGATTTCGTTTTTGTTCGACGACATCGAAAGCAAATCGAGGCTTTGCAGCACGCCGCCATACCACCAGGCGACAAGTGCTGAATCGTGTCCGCCGAGCGCTTCCGGATAAATCCACGCGCCATCGTTCTTCACGTCGGTGGCGAGGAGTTGGTCGAGCGCGGGGATTTCCAGTCGGTCGGCGAGGTAACCCTGCGCTTCCAGTTTGCCGAGGTATTCCTCAACTACGTCGCGTGCAGCGATGGTGACGATCACTGTCTGCTGTTCGCCGCTGGGGTGGGGGAGGCAATGGATCGTCCACACCACTTGGCCGACCGGCATCGGCGAGAGCTTCTCCATTTGCAAGTCCACCATCGCGAGTGTCTCGGCGAAGGAGGCATTCGGAAACTGGGCGACGCGCAGGAATACGCGGTTGGTGGGAAGACACGCGACGTTTAGCTTGGCGGACCAGATGTCACTCCAGGATTTGGCGATGAAACTGGGCGGAGTTTCGCCCGCGCGCAGGGTCAGTTCCTTGCCGAGTTTGAAATCGTTACCCTTTGCATCGAACTGCCACAGGCGCAGAGTTTCGGCGCCGGTGGCGAGGACGTTGCAAGTGTTCCAGCGTTTGGCGGCCATTTTATGGTTTCTTGAAAATGGCGGTGTTGCTGCCGG
>JBEGQI010000315.1:0-9168 GCA_041181065.1 Verrucomicrobiota bacterium
TGATTAAAGCCAAAACGCGCATCCGGGTCTTGCTAGCGGATGATCATCCTGTGGTCCGGCGCGGTATCGCAGCCTGTCTCGCACGCCACGAACAGATTGAACTCGTGGGCGAAGCTGCCGATGGGCGTGAGGCTCTGGAAAAGGCCCGTGCGCTGAAGCCCGACGTGGTTGTCACCGACGTTGAGATGCCGAATATGAACGGCGCGGACCTGACGCAATCCATTGCCAAAGAGTTGCCGACCACGCGGGTGCTTGTGCTCTCCGTATATCATGCGCCCGGTCATGTGCTGCGCATGGTTCAGTCGGGTGCGGCGGGTTACATGTTCAAGGAATCTCCGCCCGAGGAACTGATTCAAGGCATTCAGACCGTGGCTAAAGGCGAGCCCTTCTTCAGCGAGAACGTCGCGCAGACGGCGTTGAATCAAGTGGTGCGCGGGCAGATCGGCGGTGTGCAGCCGTTGACCGTCCGTGAACGTGAAGTGCTCATCCGCATCGCCGAAGGTTTGAGCAACAAGCAGATTGCTGGTGCACTCAATTTGGGCGTCCGCACGATTGAAACTCACCGTGAACGCGCCATGCGGAAGCTGGGAATCCACAGCGTCGCCGGGTTGACCAAGTATGCACTCTCGCAAGGTTGGGTGACTTTGGGAGAAACCGCAGCGGTGATGGTTTAATTTTGGAAGTTTGGTTGGGGTTGTTTGGTAAGGGCCGGCGTGCGTTGAGTGCGCCGGTTTCTTTTTTCCCCGGGGCTGGACGCGGCTGTCGAAACTGGCTTCGGAAAATGACGGGCTAGGTCAATGCGCCGTTTGAATGACGTTTGAGACGACCACCAGACTCCTTGTTCCACTCCACGGCAACGCGTTGGTGCCAATCGTCAGCGACTTCGGGAGCATCTGGATATCCGTCGCGCCGACTTTCAAGACCACGGTGCCTGGCAGGAAGGTCAAGTCGGCGAAGACGCATTCACCGATCGGTGTGGGGTAGGGGAACGGCTGCGGCGAATCAAACAGCACGTTGGTTTTTAGGACGATTCCGTTCTTAGCTGCGGCAGGAAGGCGTATCTGAACCGGGCCAAGCTGCAGACTTTGCTCCCTGATTTCCAAAGTCACATCGCCCTGCTGATCTGCTGCAAAGGAAACGTTCCAAGGTGAATGCCGCGTGCGTTGGCTTTCGATAAAATGGTAAACCGCCAGATAACCCGCGAGCGTCACAACGAAAACAGCAGCAAGTTTCGGCCAGAGACGGTCTTGATTCATGGAAGCTTTTGCGATGAAGCGCTGATTTGGTGGAGCCGACAGGATTCGAACCTGCGACCTTCTCATTGCGAACGAGACGCTCTACCAACTGAGCTACGACCCCAACCAGCGCTCGCGCGGGTGCGCGAACGCCGAAACTATGCTGGAACCCAGCCCGCCCGCGCAAGCTCATTGTCGCGGCGGTTGCAAAATGTTACGTCAAAAGGTGAGCAGCGAGATGAGATTCGAGCCATTGGTGGCAAGCTCCCAGCGCCCACGGCGTTGGGTCACGAGTTTGCGGCAGGGATTGCGTTGCTGCTCAGCGGCGTTCACTGAAATCAGATAGACCCGCGATTTGCTCTTCAATTCCGAGGCGGCGCGAGGAATGACCTGATACGGAACGCCCACATAATTCAGCACGAGTTCATATCCGGCTACGCCCTCCTTTTCTGCGACCGGATTTTTTGACACTAGTGCAGCGTAACGCCGCACCCATGGGAAATTCGTGTCGCGAACTTGCACGCGGCACAATTCGGTCTGGCCCCGTATAAAGTTCGCGAGATTGAACTTTGCGCCCTCGCGCTGCTGCGCCAGCAGGATCAAACGCGGATCAAGCCCGAGCAGATTCCGGCCGTTCCAATTTCCGTGATCGTTGCGCTCGCCGGCCCCGAACTTCCGGTGCCATTCGGCGAACCGGTCGTTGACTACGAGGTCCAATTCGAAGTGAACATGCGCCCGGTCCTTGGAAATCCCTTCGTGCGTGTTGGCGGTGCGGCCCATGACACCGATGGTGTCGCCACTCTTAACCGGCGTGCCTTCGCGTAAATCCGCGCGCACCTCATGCAAGTGTGCGTAAGTGGAGTAAACCTCAATGCCATCAATCGTATGCCGGAGGATGATATAATTCCCGTAATTTGAGAGCGACGGACGGCGGTTGATGTAGGCGACCACGCCGTCGGCTGTGGCCATCACTGGATCGGTCGGTTCGCCGCGCTTGTCGCGTTGCAGGCAGCGGATGTCGAGTCCCTCATGGAGTTGATAGCCACCGCTGCGAACGCCGCCAAAAGTTCCGCTCTCCCACGACTTGCCCGTCGTTCCGACAAAGAAACGCTCCTCGCCGCCGCGTTCGTAGATCGCGCGATTCGCCGTCGGCAACTGAAAGGGTTGCGCGTTCGTTAAGCCTGCGGCCATCACCACCACAGCCGCGCTGATGTAAGCTTGGAGTCGGTTCACGGGTGCTGCGGCTAGTCTTTGGCGGGTTTGTCCAATCCCTTCTTGATGCCCAGCCCCTTCACGATTGCCTCCGCATCCTCCCGGCTCACATCGGGCGTGAAGATCAATGCCCCATCGCTGATGCGGTTCGAGATGATCGGTGCGGCGATCCATTTCGCTTTGGCAGGCTTTTCTCCGTATTGCACGAAGACGACCAAGTGCCGGCCGATGTTCAGCGAGGAGTGTTCATCCAGCAACCACTGGCCGCGCTTGTTGAATTTGATGACGATGGCATAGCCGCCGAGCGAGTTGACCACCGACGCCGAGTCCACGTCGAGGTCGCTCAGCAACGGTGACTGGTCCACGACCAAATCGATGGGCGATTGCTCAAGCAGGGAAACCTTTTTGGTGAAAGCCGTCGTGCTGGTGGCCTCGGTGTGCACGCGCAACGAAGTCTCGGGCTGCTTCTCTTTCTTGGAGCTCGCGCAAGCTGTGATGAACGCCGCGCCGAGCAGCGCCAGCAAATAGAGATTGAATCGTCGCGTCGCGATATTCATAGTGGCCCCACACAAACGGAACAAACCCCGCTTGTAAAGATTGATATGGGACAACAAAGCAACAAGATCCAAAAACGTCGTCGTCGTGAAGCCTACTTGAAACGCAAGAGTGCCGCGCGCAAGGCGAAGGTCGCCTCCAAGGCTGCCAAGTAATTCAACCATCAACATCAAAGCCGCCCTTTTAGGGCGGCTTTTTTATTTGCCGGCACGCGGACGATTCCCGCACGAATTACCGTCCGCAAGGGACGACACACCTTCGCCAATTTCAGACAAGCCATCGCCGTAGCCCACGGCATCTTGTCTTCGGTTATGTATTGGCAGCGCGGTTCATGTCACTCCTGTCGTCCGTGGGCCCTTCTTCTGGGCAGTGTCGGTTCGTTCTTTGCCGCCGGCTGCTTGGCGGCGGCTACGACGTCGAACTGGACCTTCAACGCGGACCTCACCCTGAAGGAGAGTTTCGACAGCAACGTGTATTTGCAGGACACGAAGCCGAACCCCACCATCCCGAACGCCGCGCAGCCGTTTCAGCAGTCGCTCGTCACCGCTGTCACGCCAAAGGTCGGCTTTGCGTTCAAGCCCGGTCCGCAGTTCAACGTCGCCGGCAGCTACGCGCCTGAAGTGGTCACCTACCACGCTGAACCGACCGAAAGCCACGTGGCGCACCGGCTCGGGCTGCTCTTCAATGGCCGTTTGGACAAGGTCGTCTGGCAGATGCAGAACACCTTCACCTACATCGACGGCAGCAAGGAAGGCCTCACGTTTGGTGCGCTTGGGGGTGCGCCGGCCATCGGCGGCATCCCGATTCGCGACCGCCGCGAGGCGCTCATCTATCGCAACAGCTTCGGCGCCTTCCACCAGCACGGCGACTGGTTCTTTCGTCCGGCGGTGTCGTCCTACATCCATGACTTCCGCACCGAACTGCGCGACCCGGTCACGAATCCGTTCTACCAGAATTACGTGGACCGGAACGATTTCAACCTCGGCGTCGACGGCGGCTATCAGATTGTCAAAGACGGCCACCTGTTCCTTGGCTACCGCTACGGCTGGCAGCATGAACCGCCGTTGCCCAATCGTGACGTGGACTACTCGAACTTCTACAACCGCGCCCTCCTCGGTTTCGAAGGCCGGCTCTGCGACACGCTGAAGATGAATCTGTTCATCGGTCCTGACTGGCGAGACTACGCCCACCACACACCCGTCGGCTTCAAGGACCATCAGATCAAACTCTACCTCGATGGCTCCGTCGTTTTCACGCCGACCAAGGCCGACACCGTCACGCTCACGCTGAAACGCTTCGAGCAACCCGCCTTCGGCACACCCTCCGCCTACGAGGACATCACCTACGAAATCGCCGCGCGCCACCAGTTCAACGACCGGTTCTACGCCGGTGCCGGCTTCAAGGCGTATGGCGGCGATTGGGAGCCGCCCGTGCGGCGCGACGATTGGATCTTCACGACGAGCGCGAGCGCGGGTTGCACGCTCGCCCCCCACTTCAGCGCCGAACTCGTTTATACTTACGACTGGGCGGACAGCCTCGTGCCCAACACGCCCGGGCGTGAATTCACCCGCCACCTCGTTGCGCTCAGCGCCAAATACTCCTTCTAGCCGTCCACCGCGCGCTTGCCAAACGACGCAGCTGAAAGAATCTTCCCGCCGATGATTGGGCCAATCACCTGGCCCGACTTTGTATGAACAAATCCACCGTGGAACAGATCCGCGCGCGTTTCGACCAGGATGTCGAACGCTTCTCCAACCTTGAGACCGGCCAGAGCGCCACCATCGATGCACCGCTCTCTTTGAGCCTCATCGCCGGGGCAGCGGCGCGCATTGCTCCTCACGCCACGGCCCTGCTCGACGTCGGTTGCGGCGCGGGCAACTACTCCCTCAAACTGCTCGAACGCCTCCCCAACCTCGACGTCACGCTCGTGGATTTGAGCCGCCCCATGCTCGACCGCGCCGTCGAACGTGTTGGCCGTGCCACCACGGGCAAAGTCACCGCGCTGCAAGGCGACATCCGGGAATTGCCGCTCGCCGCCGCCAGCTTCGACGTCATCTGTGCCGCCGCCGTGCTGCATCACCTGCGTGCGGAGGTCGAGTGGCGGAGCGTCTTCGCCAAGCTCCACGCTGCGTTGAAGCCCGGCGGCTCCCTCTGGATCGCCGACCTCATCGAACATTCGGACCCGCGCGTGCAAGCCCTCATGTGGGAACGCTACGGGGACTACCTTAAGAACTTCAAAGACGCCGCCTACCGCGACCACGTCTTTGCCTACATCGCGGAGGAAGACTCACCGCGCCCGTTGATGTTCCAATTGGACCTGCTGCGCGCGGTGGGGTTTGCGAACGTGGAGATCCTGCACAAGAACAGTTGCTTCGCCGCCTTTGGCGCCATCAAGGCCGCCTGACCTGCGCGGCAACCTCAAAACTCTCCCAACTGCGGACAACCTAACGAGGCGCAGCAGTTAGGCAACGGCTTGCTCTCGGCTCGGCGCAACGCGACGCAAAATTCCTATGAGGTCATCATACGTATCGAGCCAAACAACTCGCCGACCATCGGCGAGCGAAATCTCAACCACATCGAATACCATCTCGGGGTGAATCTGCCATGAAGTCACGTCAGCAACCTGCAACTTGTCCTCTGGCCGTGAACCTCGACAGCGAACAATCTCCGAGCCGCACAACTTGTATGACTCGTGCCGCAATCTGCCACCGAACCAAGAACTGAAAATGCGTGGTAATCTCATGGCGCGCTCGAAGTGGCCTCACGCCCCAAGCTCAGCGACCCGGCGCACGGGACGGGACGATTGCAACCGGGACGCTCCCGCCGGGTCTGCGGCGGCGCATGGTTAGGTTGCGGTTCAAGTGTCTGGCTCATAATGGTGGTGACGAACGCCAGCATAAAACCCGAATCGGTGCCGAAAGAGTCGGCGCTGATGCAAACTGGACGTGCAACTCACACGATGCTCGACCTGACCGTGTAGAAATCGCGAACCGCTTGTCACCAACCAGTGCGGACAAGCTGCCATCAAAGAGCTGCACGCTGGCGTGCGGCGCAACAGAGGAAACTGCTCCCGGACCAAGCTCCATGGTCCTGGTGGAAGTGTTCGTGAGAGTGACCGTGACTCTGTCCTCGCGATGAAAACTCGGAATAGGCGAAGCACTAGTGAATCTGATGAACTGAGCGTCACGCGGCAGAACAGCGCGGATAACAACATTCGTGGGCGACTGCTGCGGGATGACGCCAAGCTCGCGGTCGTTCTCGGTGAAGAAGGCTGCGCAACCACCGAACAAGAGATATACGAGTGGAAGCACGACGCGCATAGCAGCCTAACATTTACACGAGTTGCGAAACGAAGGCTGTTCGCAGCCTATCTCCGGGATTTCGCAGCCTATTTCCTTTCACTGACTCTCACCGTAGCGGAGCCGTCCCAAGGCGGGCAATCGGAATCTCCCATGGCCGGTTTGGGTCATCTCCGCCAGCCGAATGACCAAACTAAAGTCATTTGGTCACGCGCGCCTGAGCGGGTGTTGTATTTTGACCAGTTCAACTGGTTTGGCGGGTGCATTTCGTGGTTTTACCCCTGTTTTGACGGCTTTTAGCGGTCTGGTGGCCGATTTACACGCACCTTGACCCCATCTCGCACGCACCTTGACCGGGATTGTCACGTCCGGGGTAGGGCGCGCCAGCACCTTGAGTGGGTCTGCCCAGACCTTGAGCCCGGCGGCACACGCCTTGGGGGTGTAGCGCATGGACCTTGACCCTGATTGTTACGCTCCCGGCATCGACTGACATGTCCCCGGCTGAGCTCGCACACGCTTTGACCGGGTCGCGCACGTTCCCGGGACCGTCGCGCACGCACCTTGAGCCGGGCTGACTGGCGTCCGAGGGAGGTTTCACGGGGCGCGGGTGACGGTGTTGCGTTCCCGGCAGTCGTTGCGCGCAACAAAAAGCCCACGGCGTTTGCCGTGGGCTGAAGTGATCGGTTCGCGCCGTGGGTGATTACTTCTTGGTGTAATATTTCTCGGCGTATTCCTTCACCATGCGGTGCGTGTTGAAGACCGGCATCAAGGTGACCATCGCGTGACGGATGCGGCTGATCCATTCGCGCGGCAGGCCGTTCGCGTCGCGTTGGTAGAAGAGCGGGATGACTTCTTCGTTGAGCGTCTTGAAGACGTTCGCGGAATCGATGCGGTCTTGTTCTTCGACGGATTGCGGGTGCGAGTCGTCACCGATGGCGAAGCCGTTCTTGCCGTCGTAGCCTTCGCGCCACCAACCGTCGAGGATGCTCATGTTCAAGCAGCCGTGGCTGATGGCCTTCATGCCGGAGGTGCCGGAGGCTTCGAGCGGGCGGCGGGGGTTGTTCAACCAGACGTCGCAACCGGAGACCATCTGGCGCGCGACGTGGATGTCGTAGTTCTCGAGGAACACGAGGCTGCCGCGGAGATCGCTGTATTTGCTGAGGTGAATGATCTTTTGGATGAAACGCTTGCCGTCATCGTCGCGCGGATGGGCTTTGCCGGCGAAGATGAACTGCACGGGGCGGTTCTTGTCGCGGCAGAGTTTCACGATGTTCTCAAACTGCTGGAAGATGAGCGGGGCGCGCTTGTAGGTGGCAAAGCGCCGCGCGAAGCCGATGGTCAACGCATCCGGGTTGAGGAGGCTGTCGAACATGATGAACGAGCCTTGCTGGAAGGACTGGCCTTGGAGCAGCAGGCGGCGGCGGGAGAATTCGAGCAGCTCGCGGCGGAGGCTGTAACGCAGCGCCCAGATCTCTTCGTCCGAGATGAACTCCGGGTCGGCGATGCATTTCCAGAACTCGGGGCTGTCGAGCACTTCGTCCCAATGCGCCTTGGAGGTCTTGCTCCAGACGGTTTTGCTCTTCTTGTCCTTGGGCGCGAAATCTTCCCAATTGCCCGCGAGGCGGCGGCGCCAGAATTTGCGGAGCGTGCCTTTCATCCAGCCGAGCATGTGAATGCCGTTGGTGACGTGGCCGATGGGGACTTCCTCGACGGGTTTGCCGGGGAACATGGAGTGCCACATGTGGCGGCTGACGCGCCCGTGCAGTTCGCTGACGCCATTCGCGGCGCGGCAAAACTTGAGCGCGAGCACGGTCATGCAGAACGGCTCCTTGCCGTCGTTGGCGTTCACGCGGCCCAGGCCGACGATCTGGTCGTGCGAGAGCTTGAGGTGGTTGCGATAGCGGTGGAAGGCGTATTCGACATCGCCCGCGGAGAAGCGGTCGTGGCCGGCTTCCACCGGCGTGTGCGTGGTGAAGATGCACTCGGTGCGCGTCTCGGCTTGCGCGGCTTCAAAGCTTTTGCCGGCAGCCATCTTTTCACGGAGCAATTCCAGCGTGAGGAACGCGGCGTGGCCTTCGTTCATGTGGAAGACGGAGGGAGCCAAGCCGAGGGCGCGGAGCAGCTTCACGCCGCCGATGCCGAGGAGGATTTCCTGATTGATGCGCGTCTGGCTGTCGCCGCCGTAAACGCGGAGCGTGAGATCGCGGAAGCGTTGCTCGTTCTCCGGACGGTTGGCGTCGATGAGGTAGATCGGCACGCGACCGACGTTGACGCGCCAAATCTGGAACTTCACCTCGGCCATGTTGATGTCCACCGAGATGACGATGGGTTGGCCCTGCGCGTCGAGCACGGGTTCCATCGGGAGATTCTGCGGATTGAGCAACGTGTAATATTCCGTCTGCCAGTTGTTCTGGTCGATGGCCTGCTGGAAGTAACCTTCGCGGTAGAACAAGCTGATGCCGACCAGCCCGAGGCCAAGATCGCTCGCGGACTTGATGTGGTCACCCGCGAGAACGCCCAAACCGCCGGCGGCGATGGGCAGTGTTTCGTGCAAGCCGAATTCAGCGGAGAAATAGGCGACGGGATTTTGTTTCAATGCGGGAGCATTTTCGGAGGCCCAAGTGTTCTGTTCTCCGACGTAGGTGGAGAACTTCTTGAGCACCGCTTGGACGCGTTCCGCGAAGTCGCCGTCCTGGAGTCGGGCGCGCAGTTCTTGATCCGAGACTTCGTGCAGGATGGCGACCGCGTTGTGATACATGTTCTGCCAGCCGCGCGGGGAGAGTTCCTGGAAGACTTCCTGAGCCTGCTGGTCCCAAGTCCACCAAAGGTTGCGGGCCAGCTGGTGCAAACCTTCAACCAATCCATTT
>JBEGQI010000316.1:0-10050 GCA_041181065.1 Verrucomicrobiota bacterium
CCGCGCAAAACCACCGAGGCGAACATCGCCAACTTCACCCGCCAGATCAAAAGCCTCGGCTTTAGCTACGACTGGTCCCGCGAACTCGCCACCACCGACCCTGATTACTTCAAGTGGACGCAATGGATTTTCCTGAAGCTCTATAACTCGTGGTTCAATCCGGAGACAAACAAAGCCGAATCCATCGATACGCTGAAGTTCCCCGCTGATTGCACAACGGAAGAAAAGCAGCGCGCTTACCGCGACTCCAAACGCCTCGCCTACGTCAGCGAAGCACCGGTGAATTGGTGTCCGGAACTCGGCACGGTGCTGGCGAACGAAGAAGTCATCGACGGCAAGAGCGAAGTCGGCGGCTTCCCCGTCATTCGCAAGCCAATGCTCCAATGGATGCTCCGCATCACCGCTTACGCCGAACGTCTCCTGAACGACCTCGACACCATTGACTGGACCGATTCGCTCAAAGAGATGCAGCGAAACTGGATTGGCCGCAGCGAAGGCGCGGAAGTGGACTTCCAGATCGCAGGTTCGAGCTTTAAAACCACCGTCTTCACCACCCGTCCTGATACTTTGTTTGGCGCGACCTACATGGTGCTCGCCCCGGAACATAAATTGGTCGACCAAATCATCCCATCGGTTTGGCCTGAAGGCACTCCCGTTGATTGGAAAGGAGGAACGGCCAATCAAAGAAGCTCTTCGATTGACCAAAGTTCAATTGTAGCCAATCAACCTTCGAGTTTTGTCGCTCCTAAGGATGGTTTTGCCACCCCGACCGAAGCTATCAAAGCCTATCGTGCCTTCGCCGCCGGTAAATCCGATCTCGAACGCACTGAACTCGCCAAAGACAAGACCGGCGTGTTCACCGGCGCTTACGCCATCAACCCAGTCAACGGCGAGAAGATCCCCATCTGGATCGCCGACTACGTGCTCGCAAGCTACGGCACGGGCGCAATCATGGCTGTGCCCGCACACGACACGCGCGACTTTGAGTTTGCCAAGAAGTTCAACCTGCCCGTCATCCAAGTCGTTCAACCGACGGATTCAAAGACCGATTGGCAAGGCTTCACCGACGATGGCGTCAGCGTGAATTCCGGTTTCATCACCGGCCTGTCTACGCCCGAAGCCAAAGCGAAGATCAGCGCCTGGCTGGAGGAACAAGGCGTCGGCGAAAAGACCATCAACTACAAACTCCGCGACTGGCTCTTCAGCCGTCAGCGTTACTGGGGCGAACCTTTTCCGATCATTTGGAAGAAGGATGCCGCCGGAAATCTTTATCACGAAGCCCTGCCCGAAAGCGCCTTGCCCGTGCTCCCGCCCACGCTCGAAGATTACAAGCCCACCGCCGACGGCCAGCCCCCGCTCGCCCGCGCAGCGGGTTGGGTCAATCTCCCCGACGGCTCCACGCGCGAGACAAACACCATGCCGCAATGGGCTGGCTCGTGCTGGTATTACCTCCGCTATCTCGACGCAAAGAACAACTCCGCTTTCGTCGGCAAGGACGCGGAAAATTATTGGATGAAATCCGGCGGAGAGAAGCCCGGCGTTGACCTTTATGTCGGCGGCACCGAACACGCCGTGCTCCATCTGCTCTACGCGCGCTTCTGGCACAAGGTTCTCTTCGACCTCGGCCAAGTCTCGACCGCGGAACCCTTCTTCAAGCTCGTCAATCAGGGGCTAATTCTCGGTGAAGACGGCCAGAAGATGTCCAAGTCCCGTGGCAACGTGGTGAACCCCGACGATGTGCTCGCGGAATTCGGCGCCGATGCGTTCCGTCTCTACGAAATGTTCATGGGTCCGTTGCAGGACACCAAGCCGTGGAACACTCGCGGCGTCGAGGGCGTGTATCGTTTCCTCGGTCGCGTGTGGCGTTTATTTGTGGACGAGAAGTCCGAAGTCGAATTCGAACAAGCCGAGACAACCACCGACGCCAGCAAGCAAGGCGAGTTGCTCAAGCTCATCCAACTCAGCCCCGCGATCAAAGACATCGCCGCCACGTCTGCGCAGCTCAAGACACTGCACACCTGCATCAAGAAAGTCACCGAAGACCTCGACGGCATGCGCTTCAACACCGCCATCTCCGCCATGATGGTCTTTGTGAACGAAGCGATGACGTGGGAAGTGAAACCCGTCGCCGTGTTGCGCGAGTTTCTCCAATTGCTCGCGCCCTTCGCGCCGCATCTCGCCGAAGAACTTTGGTCAAGGCTATCAACCATCAGCCAACAACCATCAACTTCGTTGACCTACGCGGCGTGGCCGAAGTTTGACCCGGCGTTGCTCGTCGAGAACGAGATCGAGATCCCGGTGCAAGTGAATGGCAAGCTCCGCGACGTCATCAAGATCGCGACCACTGCTTCGCAAGCTGAGATGGAGACCGCGGCACTGGCATCGGAAAAGATCAAGGCCGCCATCGCCGGCAAGACCGTGAAGAAAGTCATCGTGGTGCCGAAGAAGATGGTGAATTTGGTAGCGGTCTAAGCTTTCGTCGCATTTCAATTCGACGGTGCGATTTGCAAGTTCTGGCCTGAGGACTAGATTACCTCAGGCCACGAGCAATCTTCCGGACGCGTGGCTTCGGGCGAGGCGCAAATGAACGCAAATAGCACTCGAACGACACGCCGGCGAGGTTCCCACCGACGAGTGCAGCGCTGCGTCAGAGCCCGTTCACCAAGCCCCGGGAATTGGAGGACCTATGCTCGCGAACATCCACTACGAACAATGCCTGTCGTTCCTGAATAGCCAGATCAAACCCAACGTCCGCAAACCGGCCAAGGCAGGCACGCGGTTTCGCGCGGTCACGATTTCGCGTGATGCCGGTAGCGGCGGCAACGCGATCGCCGAGTTGCTGGTGAAACGGTTGCTGCATGCCGACCCGAATTCGCCAGCACCGTGGACGCTCTTCAACAAGAACCTCGTCGAGAAGGTGCTGGAAGATCACCAGATCCCCAAGCGGCTGGCCAAATTCTTCCCGGAAGATCGCCTGCTTGAACTGCAAGACATGATGGACGAAATCGTCGGTTTGCGTCCGGGCTCGTGGACGATCGCGGAGAAAACCAGCGAAACCATCCTGCAACTCGCCGCCATCGGTAACGTGGTCATCGTCGGCCGTGCCGGGAACGTTGTGACGCGCAAACTGCCCGACGTTTTGCGGGTGCGACTCACAGGATCTTTTGAAGCGCGAACGCAGCGCCTGATGGCAATGCAAAACATGTCGCATGACGCGGCGTTGAGATACATCGACACGGAGGACACCGGGCGACGGCGTTACCTCAGGAAATACTTCAGCGTGAAGAGCGACGACCCCTTGCTCTACCATCTGGTGCTGAACACAGATCACTTCTCGTTGGAGCAAGTGGCGGACTTGCTTGCGGAAATTGTCATCGGCGACTAAGCAACTCAGCTTGCGGCCAGTGCATTCCCGGCCAACCAACCGGTGGTCCACGCGGCTTGGAAGTTGAAGCCGCCCGTGATGCCGTCGATGTCCAGCAGTTCGCCGGCGAAGTGGAGTCCGGGGCAGACGCGGCTTTCCATCGTCTTGAAATTCACCTCGCTCAAGCGCACGCCGCCGCAGGTGACGAACTCATCTTTATTCAAACTTTTGCCGTTCACAGCGAACTCGGCGTGGGCGAGTTGTTGAACCAACGCCTGCGTCTGAGACCTGCTCATGGACGCCCACCGCGCCTCCCGACTCACACCCGACGCCTGCACGAGCGCTTCCCACAATCGCGCCGTCAGCGGTGCAATAGGCGCATTGAGGACCAGCTTGGCGCCCTGCGATTCGCGTCGCGACTGGATTTCCTTCAACAGTTGTTCCGCGTTCAAGTGCGGCAGCCAGTTCACGACGAGCGTGAACTTGTAATCCACTTCCGCCAGCTTTCGCGCGCCCCAAGCTGAAAGCCGTAAGATCGCTGGACCGCTCACCCCCCAATGCGTGACGAGCATCGGCCCGCACTCACGCAAGCCAGCTTGCAGCACCGCCACCTCGACATTCTCCACGGAAACACCCGCCAACGCACGTAGCCACGGGAGTTCTATTTGGAACGTGAACAACGAAGGCACCGGCGGTTCCAGCGTGTGGCCGAGCGAAATCGCCATTTGCCCCAGCGCCTCGGAGCGACAACCGCCCGTGGCAAGGAGGAGCCGTTCGCATTCGAGCGTTCGTCCGGAGGCCAGTTGCAAAGCAAAACCGCCTTCGATGCGCTTCACGCTTTCGACGCCGGAGTTAAGTTGCAGTTTTACGCCCGCTGATTGAGCGGCGTGCATGAGGCAATCGACGATGGTTTGCGATGAATCAGTCGTGGGAAACATGCGGCCATCCGGCTCGGTCTTGAGTTCGACGCCACGCGCGGCGAACCACGCCACAGTATCGCTCGCTTGAAATTTATGGAAGGGGCCGATGAGTTCCTTGTCGCCGCGCGGATAACGCTTGGTGAATTCGCGGGGCTCAAAGCACGCGTGCGTCACATTGCAGCGACCCCCGCCGGAGATGCGAACCTTGCTGAGAAAATGCGGGCCGCGCTCCAGCAAAGTGACGTCAGCGCCAGCCTCGGCAGCGGTGATGGCTCCGAAGAACCCCGCCGCGCCCCCGCCAACTACGATGACCTTTGGTCCGCTCACGCGAAAACAGTAACAAACCAGAACCACCTTCGTAGAGACGAATTCAACAGGAGTTAAGGACGATGATGAGGAACGCCGGTGTTTTCGATCACGGAAATGGCACGGTCGTCGAAGAAGCGGATGAGGTTGTAATCCTTTTGATGCGTTGCCTCCAATCGCCCCAAGCCGTGGCGCTCCGTCCAATCCTGGATGGCTGGAATGTTCTCCAGCTCCATCGCGCGAGCGGTGAAGACTTTTACCGTGATGCCCGCAGCCAGCAGACTACGCATGGTCTCGATCATGGAAGGAACCGGCTCCCCTAGAGGATAGGGCGGCAGAAAGTGGCCATCGTTATCAGTGCGTGAGATGGTTCCGTCGAAGTCAAATCCCACCCAATGGTGGCGCGCCACGAAGACCGGCGCGTGCCCTTGGTAAAACTCCACCCAAGCGCCGGGATTGTTCTGCGAATCGGTGCCCTGTTGAATCTTTAGCGGTCCCATAGTGCGACAACGAAGTTAGGACGCAGCGCTTGGCAGGAAAACACCGAAATCAACCACCGCTAAACATCGTCAGCGTCCCCAACGACGGAAACGCTTTTGTCCACCGCCTTGATGACCGGCGAATTGATTGCCGCGCGGAGCACGCTCTTGCTTGGGCTGGGAGGATTGCTGCCAGCCCTGCTGCTGACCGTGACGCGGGCTACCGGCATGAGTTGGCGCAGGTGCGGAAGCATTGTAATCGAATCCTTCCGCGCGCTTGCGCACGATGCCACGACCAATGAATCGTTCCAACGAACGCAATGCCCCGTGGTCTTCCGACGAGACAAAGCTGATGGCGTCGCCGATGGCTTGCGCGCGTCCCGTGCGACCGATGCGATGGACGTAATCCTCCGCGTGCATCGGAAAGTCGTAGTTCACTACATGGGAGATGCCATCCACGTCGATGCCGCGCGCGGCGATGTCAGTGGCGACGAGCACGCGCACCGCACCAGATTTGAAATCAGCGAGCGCACGCAGGCGTTGATTCTGGGAACGGTTGGAGTGCAGCGTCGCCGTCTTGATGCCCTTGCTTTCCAACTGGCGCGCGATACGGTCAGCGCCGTGCTTCATGCGCGAGAAGACGAGCACCATGTTCATCTGCGGCTCACGGAGCAAATGGACGAGCAGCGACGTCTTCAAATGCTTGGGCACCTCGTAAACAAATTGTGTCACGGTCTCAGCCGGATTGGATCGGCGACCAATTTGAATCGTCTTCGGCGACCGGAGAAATGCGTGCGTCAGTGATTCGATCTCTTTTGAGAGCGTGGCTGAAAACAGTAGCGTCTGGCGCCGCTGCGGCAGCGCTTGCACGATGCGTTTGATGGACGGCAGAAAACCCATGTCGAGCATGCGGTCCGCCTCGTCGAGCACGAGATATTGCAAGCCGGAGAAATCGCCATTGCGGCGGCCCATCAAATCCAGCAATCGACCGGGGCACGCGATGATGATGTCGGTTCCGGCGCGCAACGCCTTGATCTGCGGATTCTCACCAACGCCGCCGAATACAGTGGCCACGGTCAGCGGCAAATGCTTCGCGTAGATGCGGACGTTCTCCTCGATCTGCACGGCGAGTTCGCGCGTCGGTGCGAGCACCAACATGCGCGGGCGGCGCGGGCCTTGCGCGGGCATCGCCGCAAGCCGGCTGAGGATAGGTAGTGTG
Organism: Verrucomicrobiota bacterium; assembly: GCA_041181065.1. Lineage (GTDB taxonomy): Bacteria > Verrucomicrobiota > Verrucomicrobiia > Limisphaerales > DSYF01 > DSYF01. Next base: position 6,289 of record JBEGQI010000316.1, read on the forward strand.
AACGCTGCCGTCTTGCCGGTGCCGGTCTGGGCGATACCGATGAGATCATTGCCCGCGAGGATTGGCGGGATGGCAGCGGTCTGGATGGGTGTCGGTTCGGTGTAACCGGCGGTGTCGACGGCGCGCAAGATGCGGTCGTCGAGACCAAGGGGACGGAAGGACATGGGGAAACGGTTTGGTTAACGCAGGCGCCAGGTGATGCGGCCTTTGTTCAAGTCGTAGGGGGACATCTGCATCTTCACACGGTCGCCAACCATGAGGCGGACCCAGCTTTTGCGCATCTTGCCGCAGATGGTGGCAAGGACGAGGTGTTTGTTTGGCAATTCAACGCGGAACATCGTGCCCGGAAGCACGGTGTGGATGTTCCCTTCAACTTCGATGTGTTCTTCTTTCAAGATATGGATTTCTTGCTGACGTTAACCACAGCCACACCCGGACGTCAGCAAAATGGGATGCGCAAAAAAACAAAGGGCGAGGCCCGGGATTAACCGAGCCTCGCCTCGATTTCGGAAAAATGACTTAGTAACGATCGCGACCACCGCCACGATCATAATCGCGACGACCGCCACCACCGCCACCGCCGCGGTAACCACCACCGCCGCCGCCGCCGCCGGAGCGCTCTTCACGCGGGCGGGCAACGTTAACGGTCAAAGCGCGACCGCCGAGATCCTTGCCGTGCAACGCCTCGATGGCCTTCTGGGCTTCTTCGGGCGTGCTCATGGTCACGAAACCAAAGCCGCGCGGGCGGCCGGTCATGCGATCCATCATCAGGTTGGCTTCGACCACGGTGCCGTGTGCGGCAAACGCGTCTTGCAGTTCATTTTCAGTGGTTTGAAAGGAAAGATTTCCCACAAACAATTTGCTACTCATTTCGATTTTACTGTCCGAGACTGACTCCTGCTTACTCCAGACTGTTCCCGATTGTCGGATTTCAAATCATCACTGAACGCTGCGTTCACTTGAAGATTCACCATGCCGTGGAAGCTCAAAGCATCTAACAGACGAGCGGACATTCGCTGATTTCCGACCAATTGCAAGCGCCAATTCACACCCAATCGCATTGGACTTGGCCAACCCAATCAGGTAGAACGCGGTCAAATTCAAACACTTCAGGTCACAAATCCATGCGTTTCATAAAAATCCCCTCCGTGCTTGCAGCCCTTAGTCTGACGGCCGCGTTGCTCACACAACCAAGTCAGGCTGCTGCTGAAAAAACGGCCGCACCAGGAGATGCCGCCCTCGAACGCGCCATCGACCGCGTCTTCCCTGCCCTCGTCCGCATCTTCGTGCTTTCCGACGAACCCGGCGGCGGACGCATGGAAAAGATGATTTCTGCCGGCAGCGGTGCGGTGATTTCGGACGACGGCTATATCATCACCAATCATCACGTCGCCGGCAAAGCACGCCATCTCGTTTGCCGCATGGCAGACGGCGAAGAAATTGAAGCCACGCTGGTCGGCACGGATGCCTTGGCGGACATCGCGGTCATCAAACTCGACCTAGGCAACCGAAAGAAGAACTCGAAATTGACCGTCGCAAAATTCGGCAACTCAGACAAAGTCAAAGTCGGGGACACCGTGCTGGCCATGGGCTCGCCGATGGCGGTTTCACAGTCTGTCACTAAAGGTATTGTCGCCAACACATCACTGATGATGCCGAATTTCTTCGGTGGTTCGATGAAACTGGACGGCGAGAGCGTCGGCAGTCTGGTGCGGTGGATTGGCCACGACGCCGTGATCTACGGCGGCAACAGCGGCGGCCCGCTCGTCAATCTCGACGGTGAAATCATCGGCATCAATGAAGTCGGCCTCGCCAGTCTCGGCGGGGCGATTCCCGCAAACCTCGCAAAATCGGTCGCGGAACAATTGAAGAAGACCGGTTCTGTGGCGCGCAGCTGGGTTGGCGTCTCGGTTCAGGAGCGCTTAAAATCCTCGTCCGTGAATCGCGGCGTGCTGGTCGGCGGGATCATCGACGGCTCACCCGCAGCGCTTGCAGGATTATTGCCAGGTGACGTGATCACCGAGTTCGACGGCGTCCCCGTCAACGCGGAAATCATGGAAGACATCCCGATTTTCAACGGTTTGCTCATGTCCACCCCGATCGGAAAGACCGTCACCGTGAAAGCGATCCGCGACGGACGAGAAGTGAAGCTCAAACTGACCACTCGGGAACGTGGCATTGCCGCGAACAAGGATGGTGAGTTGAAAGACTGGGGACTGACTGGTCGGAACTTTACAATGCTCATGGCGATTGAACGGAAGCGCAAAGACACCAACGGCGTTCAGGTCACCTCGGTCGAGCGCGGCGGTTCGGCCGGCTCGGCGATTCCACCCATCGAAGAAGGCGACGTCATCGTGATGGTAGATGACCGCCCCGTAAATTCGCTTGCCGATTTCAGGGCCGTAACGAAGGACCTCCTCGCCAAGGCCAAGGGCCAGATCTCCGTCAAAGTCATCTTCGAACGTGGAGTGTCGCAATATCTCACCGTCGCCAAGCTACCACATCATGATCTGCCCACGGAAGAGACGGCGCTCAAACCGGGCCTGCAAATGATTCTCCAACCCGTGGGCGCCGAACTCGGCCAAGTGCTGGGCATCAAGAACGGCGTGCGCGTTGCGTTTGTCTATCCGGGTCGCGGTGCTGATAAGGCCGGCATTCGCGTCGGCGACATCCTCACCAGATTCGACGGCGATGTGATCCGTTGCCTGCAGCCCGAAGACGTGCCGCAATTTGTCGCGCGTGTTCGCCGCTACAAAGTCGGCGCGGAGGTGGACGTGGAAATCCTTCGCGGTAAAGAAACGGTCAAGACCAAGATGACCTTGGAATCCGACGGCCCGCCCGCCGACGAATTGAAGCGATTCAAAGATCGCGTGTTCGAGTTGACCGTCCGTGAACTCACCGAAATGGAACGCGCCACACAACAGATCCCTGACAATGTAAAAGGCGTGCGCGTCGATGAAGTGATGTCCGCGGGCTGGGCGTCGCTGGCGCGCGTTTATACGGGTGACATCCTCCTCGCGATTGACGGTCACCCCACACCAGACGTGGATTCTGCCGAGAAGCTACTCAAGGCCGCCGCCGAAAAGAAACCGCGCCAGCTGGTGTTCTTCATCCGTCGCGGCATTCAAACTCAATTTGCGGAATTGGAGCCGAACTGGTCCTCAATGAACGGAGACAGCGAGCAATCCAACAAATGACAACGAACCAACACAAAGGAAACTGACATGCACAAGCTGACAGCCAAATTAACCGGCCTGCTCGCGATCGCCATTGCGACGTGGCTTCCACTCAACACGACGCAAGCAGGCGACACCTCCGCTGCCCGTGAAGTTTACACTAAAACCAAGGACGCCATCGTCTCCGTTACCGCCGTGCTCAAGATGGAATACGGCGGCCAGAGCCGTGACCAGGAAATCGAAACCACCGGAACGATCATCAGCAGCGACGGCCTCATGATTGCATCCGCCACAACAGTGAATCCTGCCTCTGCGGCCCTTGAGAACTTCGACTCGCGTTATGGCGAATCCGGACAATCCAAACCCAAGATCAGCCTCACGGAGCTGAAATATCGCATGCCGGATGGCACGGAAGTTCCCGCCCGCGTGGTCTTCCGCGACAAGGATCTGGATGCCGCGTTCCTGATGCCTGATCTCAAGGACGGCGAAAAAGCGCCCACATTCACCAGCGTTGACCCGCAAAAGAGCGCGCCCGCCAAGGAACTGGATGAGATCGTCAATGTGACCCGGCTCGCAAAGAACATGA